>DASUSA010000328.1:0-14860 GCA_036375335.1 Candidatus Limnocylindria bacterium | reverse complement strand
GGGTCGTCGTCCGGACGCCCCCGCTCCGCGTCGAGCGCGGCGCGCGCATCGCCGTCGTTGGCGCGAATGGCGCCGGGAAGACGACCCTCGTCCGGACGCGCGTCGGTCAGCTGCCCGCGCTCGACGGCTACGTCTCGAGCGCGCCGACCGCGCGCGTGGCGTTCCTCGCGCAGGCCCAGGCCGAGCTCACCGGTGACGAGACGGTGCTCGACGCGCTTCGCGACGCCACCGGCCTTGACGAGCAGAGCGCCCGCGATGTCCTCGCGCGGTTCCTGTTCCGCGGCGAAGATGTGTTCCGGTCGGTCGGCGTGCTCTCGGGTGGCGAGCGCTCGCGGCTCGCACTCGCGCGCCTCTCCGCGCGCGAGGCGAACCTATTGGTGCTGGACGAGCCGACGAATCACCTCGACCTCGCGGCGCGAGAACAGTTGGAGACGGTCTTGGCGGCGTTCGCGGGGTGCCTCCTGTTCGTGAGTCACGATCGCTACTTCATCGACAAGCTGGCCGGCGAGATCTGGGACATCCGCGACGCTGCCCTCAAGCGCTACGAGGGCGGGTGGACGACATTCGAGAAGGCACGCGACGAGGGGCGGCCGCTCCCGGATCCGGACACCGCCGCCCTCACGAGCGCGCGGCTCGCTCAGGTGTCCGCGCGACCGAAGCCGACGAAGATGCTGCCCAAACCGGTCGCGCGACCCGCCCGGACCGAACGGCCCGCTTCGGCGACGCGGCGCACCGCGTCCCGCGTGCGCAAGGTCGAGGGCGTGCGCGCACTGGAGGCGCGGATCAGCGCGATGGAGCTGCAGCTCTCCCAGATGGCGAGGAAGCTCGAGGACATCGCGATGTCCGGGGACTTCATGGAGACGCGCCGCCTCGGCTCGGAGCACGCCGAGCTCGAGCGCTCGCTGCGGAAGCTGTATGAGGAGTGGTCTGCCGCCGCCGAACCGCCCGAAGACGCATGAGCGCGTTCGTCGTGGGGCTCACCGGGCCGATCGGGGCGGGGAAGAGCACGGTCGCGGCCATGCTCCGAGACCTGGGCGCGCGGGTGCTGGACGCGGACGCGATCGCGCGCGACGAGCAGAGCCGCGGCACGACCGGGTACAGCGCGATCGTCCAGCAGTTTGGCACCGAGGTCCTCGGTGACGACAAGGAGGTCGACCGCCGCAAGCTCGCGGACATCGTGTTCGCGGATCCGCGGCGGCTCGAACAGCTCGAGCGGATCCTGCACCCGCGGGTGATCGCGCGGATCCTCGAAGCGCGGAAGATGCTCCCAGACGATCAGGTTCTGGTGGTCGAGGCGATCAAGCTTGTCGAAACGTCGCTGCGGAGCATCTGCGACCGGATCTGGGTCGTGCTCGCCCCGCATGACGCGCTGCTCGGGCGGCTGGCGGTTCGCGGGATGAGTGAAGCCGGAGTGGCCGCGCGGCTTGCGGCGCAGGCGAGCGAGGACGAGTTCCGGAAGGCCGCGGACGTGATCATCCAGAACGACAGCGACCGCGACGCATTGCGCGCCGCGGTCGCCGTCGCGTGGTCAACGGTTCGGGTGAAGCGCTAAGGCGTGACCTTCAGCGGGATCGGATAGCCGAAGCGCTTGTAGACCGGCCCGAAGGTGCCACCCTGCGTGGCCGCCTGGCGCTGGTCCTGCGCGGCGCGGAGCAGGAACTGGAGGGATCCGCCCGAGGCGATCATGTACGAGATCTGCTCGGCGGTCTGCGCGTCGGTGCGGATGGTGTACACGGCACCGAGGCGCGCGAGGATCGGCAGATTCTGCAGCGTGACCTTGGAGGCGAAGTCAGGGAACCGGTTCTGATCGGTGCCGGTGAAGTATTTCGAGGGGTCGAAGCTGAACGTGTACAGGAGGTCGACGATGTCGCCGACCTGGATCGCGCCGCCGACCGCGTTCGCGTCGGCGACCGTGATCGACATGACCCGGTAGTCCGGCGTGCCCGCCGGGATCGGCGCGTTCGGTGCCGGCTGGGCGTTCGGCGGGAAGACCGTGAACGTGACTGCGCCCGCTGCCGCGAACTTGCCGGGCAGGATCGGCTCGCCCGCCGCGATGGGCTGCTGGACGATCTTGCCGATGACGTCATCAGGTTTCGCGAGGGCCGTTGGCGGTGCCAGCTCGACCGGGTACTTCTGGACCTTCACGTCCGCGCCCGTCAGGGCGCTCCGGGCCGGCAGGTCCCGCGCGGCGACGAGCACGTCCGTCGTCGCGGCGGGCGGGGGCGCTTCGGCTTTCGAACCGGAGGACAGCACGTACGTCCCGACGCCGGCCAGGATCGCGATCAGGATGCCGACGATGAGGACAAGCCGCGCACGGCGGCGGGAACGGTCTTCCACGGTCCTTCAAAACTCCTCTCGAGTTGCTGTCTGAACGTTAGTCGAACAAGGTGGTTACTCGGCAATAGCCCATTCGTGTGATGTGTCGCGCCCGTGTCGGTTCTGGGCCCCGCTGCATCCAGCCTTGGACGCATCGCCGGCAGGTAGCATCAAAGGGGTGGCCGGCCCCAGCCTCGTGGGAATCGAACGCACGTTCTAGAATGTACGTGAGGCCCCGATGAGCAGCTCCAGCGAGATCCTTCAGGTCCCCCTCGACCGGCCCTCGGGCCGGGCGGCGTACGACCTCGTCCTGCCGTGGCCGCTCGCCGGCGATCAACCGCAGGCGGCAGCAGAGCTCACCGCGGGCCTGGTGCGCGGCGACAAGTGGCAGACCCTGAAGGGCGTCACCGGCTCCGGCAAGACGGTGACGATGGCCCAGGTCATCGCCGACTCGGGCCGGCCGGCACTCGTGCTCGCCCACAACAAGACGCTCGCGGCGCAGCTGTATGGCGAGTTCAAGGAGTTCTTCCCGAACAACGCCGTCCAGTACTTCGTCTCGTACTACGACTACTACCAGCCCGAGGCGTACGTGCCGCGCAGCGACACGTACATCGAGAAGGACTCCTCGCGGAACGAGGAGATCGACAAGATGCGGCACGCGGCGACGCGCTCGCTGTTCGAGCGGCGCGACGTGATCATCGTCGCGTCGATCTCGTGCATCTACGGCCTTGGCGCTCCGGTCGACTACGGCGCCGTGACCGTGCGGCTCGTCAAGGGCGAGCGGACGCGGCGGGACACCGTCCTTCGCCATCTGGTCGATATCCAGTACGAGCGGAACGACCAGAGCTTTGTCCGGGGCAAGTTCCGCGTGCGCGGCGACACGCTCGAAGTGCATCCCGCGTATGAGGATCTCGCGGTGCGCGTCGAGTTCTTCGGCGACGAGATCGAGCGCATTACGGAGCTGGACCCCTTGACCGGCGAGGTGCTCGCGGAGCGCGACCGGATCGACATCTACCCCGCTCGTCACTTCGTCACGCCGCGCGAGAAGCTGAACGAGGCGATCAAGGACATCGAGGCCGAGCTGCAGGTCCGAACGGACGACCTCAAGACCGCCGGGCGGCTCCTCGAAGCCCAGCGCCTGCTCCAGCGGACGAACTTCGACCTCGAGATGCTCCGCGAGACCGGCACCTGCCACGGGATCGAGAACTACTCGCGGCACCTCGCCCGCCGTCCCGCGGGGAGCCGGCCATGGACCCTGCTCGACTACTTCCCGCCCGACTTCCTCATGTTCATCGACGAGTCGCATATGTCGATCCCGCAGGCCCGGGGCATGTTCTTCGGCGACAAGGCGCGGAAGGACATCCTCGTGGAGTACGGCTTCCGCCTGCCGAGCGCCCTCGACAACCGGCCGCTCACATTCAAGGAGTTCGAGGACCGCCTCGACCAGACCATCTTCGTGTCGGCGACACCAGGCCCGTACGAGCTCGAGCGCACACCGGTGCTCGTCGAGCAGATCATCCGGCCGACCGGCCTCGTCGATCCGGAGATCGACATCCGGCCCACCGACGGCCAGATCGACGACCTCCTTGGCGAGATCAACCTGCGGGTGCAGCGCGGCCAGCGCTCGATCGTCACGACCCTCACGAAGAAGATGGCCGAGGACCTCGCCGACTACCTGCGCGAGATGGGCATCAAGGTCCACTACCTGCATTCGGAGATCGAGACCATCGAGCGCGTCGAGATCCTCCGCGACCTCCGGCTCGGCGTCTACGACGTCGTGGTCGGGGTGAACCTCCTGCGGGAGGGCATCGATCTCCCGGAGGTGACGCTCGTGGCGATCCTCGATGCAGACAAGGAGGGTTACCTGCGGTCCGAAGGCTCGCTCATCCAGGTGATTGGCCGGGCCGCGCGGCACGTCGAGGGCCGGGTCGTCATGTACGCCGACCGGCGCACGGCCTCGATGGACAAGGCGATCAACGAGACCGACCGCCGGCGGAACCTGCAGATCGCCTACAACGCGGAGCACGGGATCGAGCCGACCAGCATCATGAAGGCGATCCGCGAGGTCGGCATGCGCCTGAAGCAGGTCGCCGAGATCGAGGGCGGCTACGAGCGCCGCGGCCGTCCCGTCGGCGCGGGCGAAATGCCGCCGGACGAGCTCGCGCGGCTCATCAAGGATCTGGAATCGCAGATGAAGGAGGCGGCCAAGCAGCTCGAGTTCGAGCGCGCGGCGGCCCTCCGGGACGAGGTGGTCCAGCTGCGCGGGATCCAGGTGCTCGAGAAGGGTCCGGAAGGTGCGTTCGCGGAGCCGAAGACGACCAGGCGCGTCGTCCGGCGGAGGAGGGGGATCTAGTGGTGCTCGGAGTGCTCGCGTCGGTCGGCGTCCTGGGCGCGATCGTCGGGGCGATCGTGCTCGCCATGCGCGGCGGGCGCGGCGGCCTCGACTGGGCGCCGCGGAACCTCGTGCGCGTGTACCTGTATATCGCGTCCATGGCCGGGATCATCGTGTTCGTCGTCGGCCTGTCAGGCATCCTCACGGCAGGCTTCGCCGCGGCGTTCGGCAATGCCTTCGTGTACGGCGACACCGCGTCGATCGCGCCCGTCCCCGCGTGCGCACCGGTCACGGATCCGAACGTCAAATGCGTCCCCGGCGGGACACAGGACATCGTGGTGCAGCAGCAGCGCGAGCAGGATCGGCGCCGCGGCGACGACCTCATCCGCGGGATCACGTTCAGCGTCTTCGGTGCGCTCTTCTGGGGCGCCCACTTCGTCGCGCGGCGCGGGGTGATGGCCTCGGACGAGCTGACGTCAGGTCTGCGGCGCGGCTACCTCATGCTCGGCACGGTGATCTTCGGGATCACGACGGTGATCCTGCTGCCGACCGGCATCTACCAGGCGCTCTCCTATCTCATCCTGCCGGCGGCCAACGGCGTGTACCGCCAGGGGGTGGGCGATTCGCTGCCGGGCGGGCTCGTGACGCTGCCGGTGTGGCTCATCTACCTCTGGCTCGTCGTGCGCGACCTGCGCGCCGTGCCGGCGCTCCCGGCGACCATCGCCTAAATGCCGCTCGACCACATCCACGTCAAGGGTGCGCGGGAGCACAACCTCAAGAACGTCGACGTGAAGATCCCGCGCGACAAGATGGTGGTCATCACCGGCCTGTCGGGCTCGGGCAAGTCATCGCTCGCCTTCGACACGATCTACGCGGAAGGGCAGCGGCGGTACGTCGAGTCGCTGTCGGCGTATGCCCGGCAGTTCCTCGGTCAGATGGAGAAGCCCGACGTCGACTTCATTGAGGGCCTCTCGCCGGCGGTCTCGATCGACCAGAAGGGCGCCACCCGCAACCCGCGGTCCACCGTGGGCACGGTGACCGAGATCTACGACCACCTGCGGCTGCTCTTCGCGCGCGTGGGCGTGCCGCACTGCCCGAACCACGGGATTCCGATCGTCGCGCAGCACGTCCAGGAGATCGTCGATCAGATCCAGTCGTACCCGGAGGGCGCCCGCCTGCTGATCCTCGGTCCGCTCGTGCGCGACCGGAAGGGCGAGCACCAGCAGCTCCTCGTGACGGCGCGGCGCGGCGGGTTCGCGCGCGTGCGCGTCGACGGCTTCGTCCGGGACTTGTCCGAGGACATCGTCCTCGACAAGATGAAGAAGCACACCCTCGAGGTCGTCGTCGACCGGTTCGTTGTCCGGCGCGGGGCGGAGGCGGAGTCCGATCGTTCGCGGCTCACCGATTCGGTCGAGACCGCGCTGCGGCTCGGCGAGGGTCTCGCGCTGGTCGCCGATGCCGACGCGAAGCTGCCCGATCGGCTGTTCTCCGAGCGCCTCGCGTGTCCGGAGGGCGACTTCTCCATCGGCGAGATCGAGCCGCGCACGTTCTCGTTCAACTCGCCGCACGGGGCCTGTCCGGCGTGCACCGGCATCGGGACGCGGCTGGAGCCCGACCCGGACCTCATCCTCGCCAACCCGGACCTGTCGGTGCGCGAGGGGGCCGTGCTTCCATGGCAACGCGAGAAGAGCACGGCCGCGTACCGCATGGCGATCCTGGTGGCGCTCGCGCGGAAGGTGGGCTTCTCGCTCGACACGCCGGTGAAGGACCTGCCGAAGAAGGCCGTCGAGGCGATCCTGCACGGGGTCGGCGGTCCGCTGAAGCTCTCGTACGAGAACCGCAGCGGCAACAAGCGGAGCTACGAGGTCGACTTCGAGGGCATCGTGGGCTGGGTCGAGCGCTCGCACAAGGAGACGACGAGCGACTTCACGCGCCTCGATCTCGAGCGGTACATGAGCGAGCGGCCGTGCCCGGTGTGCGGCGGCGCGCGCCTCAAGCCCGAGGTGCTCGCGGTGAAGATCGGCGACAAGAACATCGTCGATGTGTCGCGGCTCTCCGTGCTCGAGGCGGTCGAGTGGTCGAACCTCCTCGACAAGGTGAAGGGCGGACCGCTCGGCGTGCGCGAGCGGACGATCGCGCGTCAGGTGCTCAAGGAGATCCGTCAGCGGCTCGGCTTCCTGAAGGATGTCGGTCTCGACTACCTGACCATCGACCGCGCGGCGACGACGCTGTCGGGCGGCGAGGCACAGCGGATCCGCCTCGCGACGCAGATCGGGTCCGGGCTCATGGGGGTCCTGTACATCCTCGACGAGCCCTCGATCGGCCTGCACCAGCGCGACAACGCGCGGCTCATCCGTACCCTGCTCGGCATGCGGGACATCGGCAACACCGTGTTGGTGGTCGAGCACGACGAGGAGACCATTCGGACCGCGGACTGGGTCATCGACGTCGGTCCCGGCGCCGGCGAGCACGGCGGGCACATCGTCGCCGAGGGACCGCTCGATGCGATCGTCCGTTCGCAGCGGTCGGTCACCGGCGCGTACCTCTCCGGCCGGCGACGGATCCAGGTGCCGCCACGGCGGCGCATTCCGAAGCGCGAGGCGATCACCGTGCGCGGCGCGAGGCAGAACAACCTCAAGGACATCGACGTCCGCTTCCCGCTCGGCGTCTTCATCTCCGTCACCGGCGTGTCGGGCTCGGGGAAGAGCACCCTCGTGAACGACATCCTGTACCGCCGGCTGGCGCAGGCGCTGTCGAAAGCGAAGGACCGGCCGGGCGCGCACCGCGCAGTGGAGGGCATCGCGCACATCGACAAGGTCATCGACATCGATCAGTCGCCCATCGGCCGGACCCCGCGCTCGAACCCAGCGACGTATACGGGCCTGTTCACCCCGATCCGCGACCTGTTCGCGGCGATCCCCGAGGCTCGCCTCCGCGGGTACACCGCTGGCCGCTTCTCGTTCAACGTGAAGGGCGGCCGCTGCGAGGCCTGCGCCGGCGACGGGATCATCAAGATCGAGATGCAGTTCCTGCCCGACGTGTACGTGCCCTGCGAGGTGTGCGGCGGCAAGCGGTACAACCGCGAGGCGCTCGAGATCCACTACAAGGGCAAGAGCATCAGCGAGGTCCTCGAGATGACCGTGGAGGAGGCGCTCGCGTTCTTCGCGAACGTGCCGGCTGTGGAGTCGAAGCTCCGCACCCTGAACGACGTGGGGCTGAGCTACATCCACCTTGGCCAGCCGGCCACGACGCTGTCCGGCGGCGAGGCGCAGCGGGTGAAGCTCGCGACCGAGCTGTCGCGCCGCGCCACGGGGCGGACGCTGTACATCCTCGATGAGCCGACCACCGGCCTGCACTTTGCCGACGTCGAGAAGCTGCTCGAGGTGCTGCACCGGCTCGTGGACGCGGGCAACACGGTGGTCGTGATCGAGCACAACCTCGACGTCGTGAAGACCGCGGACCACGTCATCGATCTCGGACCCGAAGGCGGGAAGGCCGGCGGTGAGGTCATCGCCGAGGGCACGCCGGAGGAGGTCGCCAAGGTGAAGCGCTCGTTCACCGGCCGGTACCTCCGCGAGATCCTGACGACCGGCGAGCTACGCGGCATCGCCTGAGGCCCCGCCGCTGAACCTCGTCGACCTGCTCATCGGCGCGGCCCTCGTGCTCGCCGTGATCACCGGCATCCGGGCCGGCTTCATCGTGACGCTGTATGGCCTCATCACCTGGGTCGTCGCGATCCCCGTCGCGCTGCTCCTGCAGAGCCCGCTCGGCTCGGCGCTCGGGCACGTCGGCCTCGCCGCACCGGTCGCCCGGACGGTCGGGTTCGTCGCCGTGCTGCTCCTCATCGAGGCCGCGTTCGGCGTGCTCGGCGCGCTCGCGATCGCGCCCTTCGCGAAACGGCTGCACGCAGCGCGCCTCGTTGGGGTCGTCGACCGCGTGCTCGGGATCGTCCCGTCGATCCTCCGAACGCTCGTCATCGCCGCGGTGGCGCTCGCCGCCGCGCTCGTCCTGCCGGTCGGGAACGATGTCCGCGCAGCGATCGACGGCTCGAGCATCGGCCAGGTCCTCGTCGAGCAGGTCGCGGCCGCGCAGCCGCTGCTCGGGGCGCTCGCCGGACCGGACGACACGTCGCCGCTCTTCGTCACCAAGCTCGGCGCAGATCAGAGCCAGGCCCTCGATCTCCCCGACGGTCTCGCGCTCGTCGCCGATCCCGAGGCCGAGCAGGAGATGCTGAAGCTCCTAAATGGCGAGCGGACGTCCCGCGGTTTGCCGGCCCTCGAGCTCGATCCGCGGCTCGTGCCGATCGCGCGGCAGCACTCCCTGGAGATGTTCACGCTGAAGTACTTCGGCCACCAGTCGCCGGTCACGGGGTCTCCGTTCGACCGGCTGGCAGCGGCGAACATCACGTACAGCCGCGCCGGCGAGAACCTCGCCTACGCCCACTCGGTGGCCGTCGCGCACCGCGGCCTCATGGACAGCCAGGGCCACCGCGAGAACATCCTCCGGCCCGAGTTCACCCGGATCGGCATCGGCGTGGTCTCGGCCGGCTCGTACGGGCGGATGTTCACCCAGCTCTTCGAGACGCCCTAGCCGCGCGGGGCGCGCGCCGGGCGTGGAACGTGCAGCGGATCGCAGGCATGCATGAACGATTCGGCGCGTTTGCCAAGACGGTGAACGCCGCGATCGCGAGCCCCTGGGCGCTCGTCGTGGCGCTGGTGCTCGTGGCCGGGTACTTCGTGTTCGGTCCCGCGCTCGGCTTCCCAGCGCAGCCCCTGGAGCTTGGGTTCCTCATCACGCTCTCGACATTCGTCCTGGTCTTCCTCCTCGAGCACGAGGGTTATCGCGACAACGCGGCGACGCAGGTCAAGCTCGATGAGATCATCGCCGCGCTCGATGCCGATCGCTCGAAGATCGGGATCGAGGACCGGCCGCCCAGGGAGATCGATTCGGTGCGCGACGCGACGCGCGCGCGCGAGGCAGACCGCACGGTCGGATAGGCTCGCCGCGTGGCGACACCGCTCTCCGAGCCAGCCGAGGACGCGCCGGCCCGGCCGATCCGGTTCGCGGCGCTCCAGGTCCCGACGTTTCGCTGGTACTGGGTCACGAGCTGGATCTCATCGACCGGCGACGGCATGGAGAACGTGATCCGCGGCCTGCTCGTCGTGCAGCTCGTCGGCGTGGTCGCGGCGCCGTTCTGGCTCGGGATGATGGTCTTCGCGCACTGGATCCCGTTCACCCTGTTCTCGCTGTACGGCGGCGCGCTCGCGGACCGCTACGACAACCGGAAGGTGCAGATCGTCGCGCAGCTGCTCCTCATGACCGCGGCGTTCGGCGCGGCCGCGGTCACGCTCACCGGTGTCGTGACCGAGTGGTGGATCTTCGGCCTCCTCCTCGTCCACGGGTTCGCCGGCGCGATCGGCGGGCCGGCCCAGCAGACGCTGATCCACTCGATCGTCGGCCGCGACCGGCTCCTCTCGGCGGTGAGCCTCAACTCCACGGCGCGGCAGCTCTCGCAGGTCATCGGCCCGGCCATCGCGGGTGTGATCTACCTGCAGTTCGGCCCCGGCTGGGGCTTCTTCGTGAACGGCCTCACCTTCGTCCCACTGCTCGCGTTCCTCGCGTTCTTCATCCGCCTCGCTCCGAAGGCGAAGATCGCGCCGCAGGCCGTGCTCGACGCTCTGCGCGAGGGCATCGCGTTCGTGCGCGCGCGGCCGCGGATCGGCGGGCTCATCGGCGTCGAGATGCTGCCGGTCATCTTCCTCGGCCACACCTTCAACTCGCTGCTCGTGCTGTTCGCGACCGACTACCTGCACGCCGGCACGCTCGGCTACTCGTTCCTCCTCGTGGCGAGCGGCGTGGGCGCGCTCGGAGCCGCGCTCTGGATGGCGTACGCGCGCCAGCGCGGCGATCCCGCGCCGATCATCGTCGCGGCGGCGGTCGTCGAGGTCGTCGCGATCCTCATCTTCTCGCTCTCGACGAGCTACGCGCTGTCGCTCCTGCTCATGGTCGCCATCGGCTCGGCCACGGTGCTCACGCAGTCGTTCAACAACACCGCCCTGCAGCTCGCCGCCCCGGACGCCATCCGCGGCCGGGTCATGGGCGCGTACAGCTTCGGGACGCAGGGCTTCCGCGTGCTGAACGGCCCGCTCCTCGGCGTTCTCGCGACCGTGCTGACGCCGCCACTCGCGGTCGCGGGCTCGGCGCTCGTCGTGCTCGGGGGTCTCGGCGGGATCGTCGCGCTCGTGCCGCAGCTGCGGCGGCGGGACGGCCCGGCGGTCTAGCCCGACCGGATCGCGCCGCAGGCGGCGGCGCCGCGCGGACCGGAGAGGCCGAGCGTCGCGGCTAACTTCCCACGGTGGATGGCTCGAGGGTCGCCGTTCGCGCCGGAACGTGGGGCACCGCGCGCATGAGTGCGGCACCGAGGATGGCGAGGGCACCCGCGGCGAGGAACACCGGCGGGATGCCCGCGCGTTCGGCGACGATGGCCATCGGGGCGACCGCCAGGCCCCCGAGGCCGATGGAGAGCCCGAGCATCAACCCGCTCACCATGCCGAGGCTCCCGGGCATGCTCTCCTGTCCGCGCACGGCGAGGACGACGAACGATCCATTCAGCAGCATCCCACTCGCGGCCGCGGCGAGGAGAAAGGCCGGACCGACCGTGTCCTGGAGCGCGAGCAGGACGCAGAACGGCGCCGCGCACAGCAGGCTCGTGATGATCACCCGATCGCGGCCGACGCGATCGGCGAGCCAGCCGCCGATGAGCCCGCCGATCGCGCCGGAGAGCAGGTACAGCGTGAGCAGGCGCGCTGCGTCGACGATCGACGCGCCGCGGCTCACCGCGTAGACCGGCAGGAAGGAGGTCATGAGGGCGGTCGCCCAGGCGCGCGTCGCCGACACGGAGATCAGCCCAACGAGCATCCGGCGGTTCGCGCGCAGCACCGCGCGGAACGGCAGCGCAGGCGCCGTCCGGGCCGGAAGGTGCGGCCCAACCCGCCACACGAGCGCCGCCAGGACGAGCGCGGGGAGCGCGACGAGCCAGCTTCCGTCCAGGCCGATCGTCGCGATGATCACGCCGATCAGGAACGGGCCGATCGGCAGGCCGAAGTTGCCGGCGCTGATGTACACGCTCATCCAGCGGCCGCGCGAGCGCTGCGGCACCGAGCCCGCGACGAGCGCGGCGCTCACCGGGTGGTACAGCGCGGTCCCCATGCCGCCCGCCAGCAGGGCGACCGCGACCACCGCGAGGCTCGGCGCGAGACCGAGGGCGGCCGCGGCGACACCCGAGACCGCGACGCCGGTCCAGGCCATCCAGCGCGTGCGTCCGCCGCTGTCCGACATGTGGCCGAACACCGGCTGGGTGAACGATGAGGACGCCTGATAGAGGGTCACCAGGACTCCCGCGAGCCCGAGACCGATGCCCATCTTGCCGAGGAGCAGCGGCAGGAGCGCCGGCAGCATGTACGCGTACGAGTCGTTCGTCAGGTGCGCGAGGGCCATGACCCCGACGGCGGTCGCGCGGCGGCGGTCCTCGCTCATCGCGACGCGTAGGCGCGGTCGAGAAGATCCATCAGGTGCACCACCGGCACGCGGCTGCCCTCGCGGCGGAGCGCGGCCTCGATCTGCATCTGGCAGCCCGGGTTCGCGGTGACGACCATCGCGGCGCCGCTGCGCACGATGTGCTGGGCCTTGCGGTGCCCGAGTCGCGCGGCGAGGTCGGGCTGGGTCACGTTGTAGGTGCCCGCGCTGCCGCAGCACCAGTCGGCTTCGGCGAGCGGGACGAGTGACAGCCCGGGGATCGCCGCGAGGAGCGCCCGCGGCTGCGCGCTGATCTTCTGCCCGTGGATCAGGTGGCACGGATCGTCGTATGCGGCGGTCGCGCGGACCGGACCGGGCTGCTCCGCGAGGCCGACGGCGGCGAGATACTCGCTCGCGTCCTTCACGCGCGCCGAGAACCGCTCGCCTCGCTCGGCCCAGCCGGGCTGATCCTTCAGGAGCCAGCCGTATTCCTTCAGGTTCGCTCCGCAGCCGGCCGCGTTCACGATGAACGCGTCGACCGGGAGCGGCTCCAGGACCGCGATGTTGCGCTTCGCGAGCTCGCGCGCGTCGCCGCGCTCTCCGGCATGGGCGTGCAGCGCGCCGCAGCAGGTCTGCGCAGCGGGCACGAGCACCTCGATGCCGTTGCGCGCGAGGACGCGCGCGGTCGCGGCGTTCGTCTCGCTGAACGCCGAGCGCATCACGCAACCGATGAACAGCGCGACCGTGCCGCGCAGCTGCCCGATCGCGGCGTAGCGCGCGGGCAGTGGCGCGCTCGTGGGTGCACGGTCGGGAACCAGATCGAGCAGCTCCGCCAACCGGCGCATCCCGACGAGCCGCAGGACCGTTCGCGCGCCGAGCCGCTTCGACAGATGGCCGAACCGGGCGAACAGCGCGAGCCGCCGCGGCGAAGTGATCAGCCCACGGAACGCGACCCGCCGGACGACGGCCTCCGCGAGGCCCGGCTTTCGCGCGGCGACGACTTGCGACCGTGCCGCCTCCATGAGCTTTCCGAACGACACGCCCGAGGGGCAGGCCGTCTCGCACGCGCGGCAATCGAGGCACTTCGCCATGTGATCGGCGAACGCGGCGCTGTCGGCGTCGAGCCGGCCGTCGTGCACGTTCTTCATCAGCCGGATGCGTCCGCGCGGCGAATCCATCTCGACGCCGAGCTCCGCGAACGTCGGACAGGTCGGGAGGCAGAGCCCGCAGTGCACGCAGCGCGCGATGAGCTCCGGCAGCGGGGCGTCGGCATTCGCGAAGCCGATCGGGCGGATCATCCGGCGACGGTCCGCGCGGGCTCGAGGATGCCGCGCGGGTCGAACGCGTCCTTCAACCGGCGCATGAGGAACGCCCCGCCCGGTTCTCCTCTCGGCACGTCGAGGTCCGGCCCCAGGGTCCGTTCCATCCGCGCGCTTCCACCGAGGACCCGCGCGCTCGCGAGCAGCGCGTCCGCGGCCGCGCGGGCCCCCGACTCGTCCGGGAGGTGCACCTGGACGATGCCGCTCGCCGCATCGGCGACGACGCGCGCGTCGCGATCCGCCCCCACGGCCGCCTCGGCGAAGGCGATCTGCGTCGCAACGGGAAGCGACGCCCGGAGTACGGCGCCGCCGGTCGAACGGTCGAGGAGTTCCCGCAGCGGGCCAAGGGCGCCTTCGGGATCGGCGATCGGCTCGACCGTGCCGGCGTGCGCTGCCGCGACCCGTCGGAGCTCGGTCATCGCGCGCTCGACCGGTGCGGCCTCGCCGGCCGCGGCGACCACGAGCCGCCACGACCCGCTGCCGCTCCGCTCGACGACGAGGGCGGTCGGCCGGAGCGACGTGCGGACGAGCGCGTCGGCCGAGCCGAACGCCCCCGCCGCGGACGCGAAGGTCGCGCTCCCCGCCGTTGCGAGCGCTGGCAGGGGCAGGATCTTGAGCGTCGCCTCGACCACGACACCGAGCGTGCCGAACGAGCCGACGAACAGCTTGTTGAGGTCGTACCCCGCCACGTTCTTCACCACGCGGCCCCCCGCGCGGGCGATGGTGCCATCGGGCAGCGCGACGCGGATCCCGAGCAGGAGGTCGCGGACGCTCCCATAGCGGTACCGGCCGAAGCCGTTGCTGTTCGCCGCGATGATCCCGCCGATGGTGGCGCCCCGCGCGACGTGCGGCGGATCGAGCGGCAGGAACTGGCCGCGCGCCGCGAGCGCGTCGCGCAGCGTCGCGACGGACATCCCCGCGCGGACCGTGACCGTGAGGTCCTCGGGAACGTGGTCGACGATGCCGTCGAGCCCACCGGTCTCGAGCACGACGTCCGTCTCGGGCAGCGCGCCGCGGTCGCTCTTCGTCCCGCCGCCGCGCACCCGCACCGTGCGCCCACCGTCGGCGCACGCGCGAAGCAGCGCGGCGCAGGCCTCGGGCGTGCCGGGTCGCTCAGCGCGCGGCATTGAGCGAGAACTCCTTGCACTTGCCCGGAGTGGGGAACACCTTGCCGGGGTTCGCGAGGCCCAGCGGGTCGAAGGCGTCCTTGACCCGGCGCATCACGGCCATGTCGACGGGCGAGTACTGGAGCGGCATGTAGCAGTTCTTCTCCATGCCGACGCCGTGCTCGCCGGTGATCGACCCGACGACCTCGAGGCACATCTCGAGGATCTCGCGGCCGGCCTCCTTGACGCGTTCGACCTCGGTCGGACCCTTC
>DASUSA010000327.1:0-3924 GCA_036375335.1 Candidatus Limnocylindria bacterium | reverse complement strand
ATCGACGAGCTCGAGACCGCTGCGAAGGACGGTCGCCTCCGGACGCTGCCGAAGATCCAGGCGAAGACGGAGGAGAACATCCTCAAGTCGATCGCGTCGCTTCGCCAGCGGACCGGACGATCGCTCATCAACTTCGCCCGGAGCGCGGCCGACCGCATGGTCGCGCATCTGCGCGAGACCGCGAGCGTCGGCGAGATTTCGGTGTGCGGCAGCCTGCGCCGGTGGAAGGAGACGATCGGCGACATCGACCTGCTCGTCGCGAGCGACCAGGCTGGCCCGATCATGGCCGCCTTCACTGGCGCCCCGAACGTCGAACGGATCCTCGCCCAGGGCGACACCAAATCGTCGGTCGTCGTCGAGCGCGGACTGCAGATCGATCTTCGCGTCGTCCCGGCTGCCGCCTGGGGCGCGGCGCTCCTGTACTTCACCGGATCGAAGGAGCACAACGTTCGGCTGCGCGGCTTCGCCTTACGGAAGAAGCTCCTGCTCAACGAGTACGGGCTCTACCGCGTCGGCGAGGAGAAGACCGGGAGCCCGGTCGCGTCCCGCACCGAAGAGGACATCTACGCCGCGCTCGGGATGGACTGGATCCCGCCCGAGCTGCGCGAGGATCACGGCGAGATCGACGCCGCACTGGCCCACACCCTGCCGGCGCTCGTCGCCGTCGGTGACCTCAAGGGCGATCTGCACACCCATTCGGACTGGACCGACGGTCGCGACACGCTGCCCGACATGGTCCGTCGCGCGCGCGACAAAGGCTACGAATACGTCGCGGTCACCGACCACTCCGTCGGGCTCGGGATGACGAACGGCCTGAACCTGGAGCGCATCGCCGCCCGCAACAAGGTCATCGCGAAGCTGAATCAGGAGCTCGCGCCGTTCCGGGTACTCATCGGCACCGAGGTCGAGATCCGTGCCGACGGCCGGCTCGACTACCCGGATGACGTGCTCTCCGGATTCGAGATCGTGACCGCGTCGATCCATTCGGCGTTCAACCAACCCCGCGAACAGATCACCGGTCGACTCGTCGGAGCGATGCAGCACCCCCTCGTCACGGCGATCTCGCATCCGACCGGCCGCCTCCTGGAGCGACGCGACCCGTACGACGTGGATCTCGACGCGGTCATCGCGGCGGCGGTCGCGACGGGGACCCGGCTCGAGGTGAACGGCGGGCCGGAGCGCCTCGACCTGCCGGACTGGGCGGTGCGCAAGGCGGTGGAGCAGGGCGCGACGCTCGTCATCGACTCCGACGCGCACGCGATCGAGGAGCTGGACTGGACGGTCTACGGCGCCGCGACGGCGCGGCGCGGGTGGGCAACCGCCGATCGCGTCGACAACACGCGTGGTCTCGACGCCGTGCTACGGCGCAAGGTGCTGTGAGCGCGAAGCGATTCATCGTCCGCGGTCGGGTTCAGGGAGTGAATTTCCGCGCAACGGCGGCGCAATACGCACTGCGGCTTGGGCTCCGCGGGCGGATCTGGAATCGGGACGACGGCGCGGTCGAGGCCGAAGCGGTCGGCTCAGACGATGCGCTCACGAAATTCGAGTCCTGGCTGCATCGCGGGCCGTCGTACGCGACCGTCGAGTCAGTGGAGGCAGAGGGGCTTTCTGGTGAGCCGCGGCACAGCGGCTTCGCGATCGGCTAGCGCCGGCGGCGTTTCGGCTTCGGGAGATACTTCGCGCGACGCCGCTCACGGCGCCACGCCGCCTCGAGCGGTGGCAGCCAGCCGACGTAGATGTACACGAGCAGCGCGAGGTCAAAGCCGAACGCGAGCGCGATGATCACGAACGGCGCCTTCGCCATCAGGAAGACCGTCGCGGTGATGAGCGTGATCACGTTGATCCAGAACGCCCACGGACGGGCGGTGTGCTCGGCGGGCGCGACCCCGCGCACCGGCAGGTAATACCAGACGATGTTCGCGACGAGCGCGATCCCAAGCGCGATCACCGCTGGCCAGTAGAAGCGGGATTCGCTGTTGAACGGCTCGATGAAACGGTGGGCGAAATGCCCAAGGTCGAATGGCACGGGCTTCGTATACTACCGGCGAATCCCGACGACGCCTCAACTGATGGAGACGCATGCGCGCACTGCTTTCCGTTGATGACAAGACTGGACTGATCGCGCTCGCCCGCGGCTTGCAGGAGCTCGGGTGGGAGCTCGTCGCGACCGACGGAACGCGTGCCGCGTTGGCCGCGGAGGGCATCACGTCCCGCTCGGTCGAGGACGTCACCGGATCGCCGACCCTCCTCGATGGCCGCGTGAAGACGCTCCATCCGAAGATCCACGGAGCCATCCTCGCGCGACGTGGGAACGAGACCCACATGGGCGAGCTCAAGGCGCAGGGCATCGAGCCGATCGACCTGGTCGCCGCGAACCTCTACCCGTTCCGCGAGGCCGCGGCCTCCGGCGCGTCCGGTGATGCGCTGCTCGAGAAGATCGACATCGGCGGCGTGACGTTGCTCCGTGCCGCGGCCAAGAATCACTCCGACGTCATCGTCCTCTCGCGCCCGGAGCGGTATGGGCCGGTGCTCGAGGAGCTTCGCGAGCGCGGCTCCATCTCGGTCGAAACGCGGCGGCAGCTGGCTGCCGAGGCCTTCTCGCACACCGCCGCGTACGACGCCGCGATCGCGGCCCAGGTCGCGACCGACGCGGGCGTCCAGTTCCCCGACGAGATGACGCTGTCGCTGCGCAAGATCCGGGACCTGCGATACGGCGAGAACCCCCATCAGCAGGCGGCGTTCTACGCGGTCCGTGGCGAGTCCGGCGCGATGACGACGATGGAGCAGCTCCACGGCAAGGCGACGAGCTTCAACAACATGCTCGACATCAACGCCGCGTGGCGGATCGCATCCGACTTCACCCAGCCGACCGCGGCCATCGTGAAGCACCAGAATCCGTGCGGCATCGCGTCCGACGTCGACATCGCGAAGGCCTACCGGAGCGCGTTCCTCTGCGACTCGGTGTCCGCGTTCGGCGGGATCGTCGCGCTGAACCGCCCGGTGACGCGCGAGCTCGCGGACGCGCTCCGCGACACCTTCTACGAGGCGATCATCGCACCGGCATACGCCGAGGACGCCATCCCGATGCTGAAGGAGCGGAAGAACCTCGAGATCTTCGCCGTCCGGGGGTGGGTGCCGCACCTGCGCGGCCGCCACGGCGACGGAATGCTCGACTTCAAGCGCGTCTCCGGCGGCATGCTGGTCCAGACGCCCGATGAGTCGGTGGCCGACGAATCGAACTTCAAGGTCGTCACCGAACGCCAACCGACCCTCGAGGAGCTCACCGACCTCATCTTCTCGTGGCGCTGCGTGCGCCACGTCACCTCGAACGGGATCGTGCTCGCCAAGAACCTGATGAGCGTCGGGATCGGGCCCGGCCAGCTCTCACGCGTCGTCGCGGTCGAGGTCGCGGTCCGCAAGGCGGGCGAGAACGCGCGCCTCGCGGTCATGTCGTCGGACGCGTACTTCCCGTTCCCGGATGGCATCGAGGTGGCCGCCCGCGCGGGCGTGACCGCGATCATCCAGCCCGGCGGCTCGATGCGCGATCAGATGATGATCGACACCGCGAATCGCCACCGCATGGCGATGCTGTTCACCGGACGGCGCCACTTCAAGCACTAGCGGCAGCCACGAAACGGCGGCGCGGTCAGCGGGATGAGCTGGACGACACCATGGCGATGCGCTGACCCGGCGCAACCGTTGAGGTGCGTGCGGGGCTCTGCGCGCGATAGACGTAGAGCAGCGCGATGCCCAACAACACCAGAATCAACGCGAGCGCAGCCGCGCGGATGAGCGTGCTTGCCGATGAGCCCTGGGACTCCGGACGACGGTCGCTCATTGGAGTGACGGCCCGCCCGCAAGACCGCAGCTGATCGCGACATCTGGTATTCGCGACGCGCAGTACGGGCAGGCGCTCACGCTGCG
>DASUSA010000326.1:0-4460 GCA_036375335.1 Candidatus Limnocylindria bacterium | reverse complement strand
TGCTGGATCTTCACGCCTTCCTTCGCCTCGACGGCCTGGTGCAGTCCGTCGCTCCAGCGGCGGCCGGGCATCTGGCGGCCGGTGAACTCGTCGATGATCACGATCTCGTTGGCCGGCGTGACGATGTACTCCTTGTCCTTGTGGTAGAGCGCCCTCGCCTTGAGCGCGTTGTCCAGATAATGGACGGCGGAGACGTCGCCCTCGTAGAGATTCGGCCGGTTCAGCAGCTGTTCGGCCTTCTCGATCCCGGCCTCAGTGAGCGTGACGGCGTGGTGCTTCTCCTCGAGGATGTAGTCCTCGGTCTCGACGAGCCGCGCGGCGACGCGCGCGAACGAGTAGTACAGCTGCGATGCGTCCTCGGCCTGTGAGCTGATGATGAGCGGGGTGCGAGCTTCGTCGATGAGGATCGAGTCGGCCTCGTCGACGATCCCGTAGTGCAGCTCGCGCTGCACCGTCTGGTCGAGATCCATGACCATGTTGTCGCGGAGGTAGTCGAAGCCGAACTCGCTGTTCTGGCCGTAGGTGATGTCCGCGAAGTACGCGTCCCGACGCGAGACGTCGCGCCAGTGTTGGTGGCGGGGATCGAGCTCGTCCAGCACGATGCTCGGGTCGTAGATCGCGCTCTTGTCATGGGCGATGTAGCTCACGGTCATGCCAAGCGCGTGGTAAATCGGCGCCATCCAGCCGGCGCCGGTCTTGGCCAAGTAGTCATTCGTCGTGACCAGGTGCGCGCCCCTGCCTTCGAGGGCGTTCAGGTAGAGCGCGAGCGACGCCACCAGGGTCTTGCCCTCGCCGGTCTTCATCTCCGCGATGTGGCCACGATGCAGTGCGATGCCGCCGAGCAGCTGGACGTCGAAGTGGGTCTGCTTGAGCGCTCGCGTGCCGGCCTCGCGGACCGCGGCGAACGCCTCGGGCAGGATGTCGTCGAGCATCTTTCCCGCGGCGAGCTGCTCGCGGAACGACGCCGTGCGGCCCCGCAGCTCGTCGTCGGAGAGCGCGGCCATTTCCGGCTTGAGGGCATTCACTTGGTCGACGACCTTGCGGAGCCGCCGGACCTCCGCCTCATTGCTGTCGACGAGGCTGAACAGCTTGGTGAGGGCGCTCAACTCGGGGCCGCTAGGTGACCTGCAGCGGCAGCTGCATCCCCGGCGGGTTGAACAGCGCGCCGACCGACTCGCCCTCGTGGATGCGACGGATCGCCTCCGCGAACAGGGGCGCGACGGTGAGCACGCGGAGCTGCGGGAGATTGCGCGCTGACGGCTTCAGGGGGACGGTATCGGTCGCGATGAGCTCCTTGATGCCGGTCTTGCACAGCTTCACAGCGGCATCGTCAGAGAACGTGGGGTGGGTGCAGGCGACGTAGATCTCATTCACGCCGTGCTGCTGGAGGATCTTGACGGTGTTGTCCACCGTCGTGCCGCGATCGATCTCGTCGTCGATGACGATCGCGCGCTTGCGATCGATGTCGCCGATCACGCCGACGATCTCGCTCTTGCCGCTGTTGTCCCGATGGGTCTTCTGCATGAAGACGAGCGGGATGTCCAGGACCTCCGCGATCCGCCGGGCGGCGTTGGCGTACCCGAGATCGGGCACGACCATGGCCGTGTCGTCGGGCTTCTCCGCAACGATTGGGCGGAGGTACTCGATGATCTGGCCACGCGCCGAGAGCTCGTCGCCCGGGATGCTGAAGAACCCCTGGATCTGCATCTGGTGCATGTCCATGGTGAGGAACCGGTCGGCCCCAGCGACGCTGATCAGGTCGGCGAGGAGCCGCGCGGTGATCGGTACGCGCGGCTGGTCCTTCTTGTCGCTCCGACCGTAAGCGAACTGCGGCATCACCGCGGTGATGCGGCCGGCGGAGGCACGCTTGAATGCGTCGATCATGATCAGGAGCTCCATGATCGCGTCGCTCACCGATGGACCGACGAGCGACTGGACGATGAACACATCGTGCTCGCGCGCGTTCTCGTTGATCTTGACGAAGATCTCGTCATTCGCGAACTTGAACACCTCGGCCTGCCCAAGCGGGATCTCGAGGTGTCGGCAGATGTCACGCGCGAAGGCGGGATGGGCGTTGCCCGTGTAGACGGAAAGACCCCGGAACACGGCTCCCCCTCCTGGCGAGTCTCGAGGAGACTCAAGTGTACCCGCTACCGTTCTGGCCAATGAGCAACGCGCTTGGCCGCCGGCTGCGCTGGATCTGCGTCGTCGCCCTGGTCGCCGCGTGGTTCGTGGCCCTCGCCCTCGACGTCGGTGGGAACGGCGTGCACCTGCTGCTCGCCGCGGCGGTCGCCGTGCTCCTCTACGAGCTGGTGGCGCTCGACACGCCGTCCTGAGCGCGGCGCCCGTCCAGGAACGGGCCGTCGGCGAGGCCGGCATCGCGGATCATCGCCTCGGTGCGATCCAGCGGAACGAGCGCGAAGTGGCTGTCGGAGCCGACCGAGAACCGCGCGCCGCGGGCGCGCGCCCGCTCCAGGAACGCGCGGTGCGGGACCCGATAGGCCTCGTTGATCTCGATCGCGACGCCGTGCTCGACACAGAGCGCGATGAACCGCTCCTGCCAGTCGACCGGATACGCGGCTTCCGGATCGCCGAGCGCCGCGAGGGGTGACATCGTCGGATGACCGACGACGTCGATGCCCGTCTCGAGAATGCCCTCGCGCACGAGCGCAAGATGCGTCTCGAGGACGCGGCGCTGGAGCGCGGGGTCGGCGAAGCGCGAGGCCTCCGAGTACGGCGGAGTGGTCCGGCCCTTGAGGTGCGCACCGGCGACGTCGTAGCCGAGCCGCTTCCCGTCGAGCGTGAGCTCGTGGACCGAGCCGATCACGTAGTCGAGCGCGTCGTGCGTCGACCGCGGGAGCGGCGGCGCGACGCCGAGGTCGTACTCGATCCCGACGCGCAGGCCGAGCCGTGCGGCGTCGTCGACGTACCGCAGGACGTCGTCATCGGTGTGCATCCCGGTCGGCCAGGGGTAGTGATCGGAGATCCCGTGCGGCCGGCCGGTCGCGGCGGTCTTCGCACGATCCTCGAGCGACACCGTCCCATCCGAACGCCTCGAGTGAATATGGTGGTCGAACAGCCTCATTGCTCGGGGTGGCCGGACCACGCGGCGTCGACCATCGTCCAGAGCACCCCCGAGACGAGCGTCTGCCCACCGAGCAGCAGTGGAAAGCCCGCGTCGCGCGCGGCGGCCGTGAATTCGCGCACGCCCTGATGCTCGATCGCGTCGGGCTGGAAGAGATCCGACGAGAAGCGATCGGGCGCGCTCGGTCGCCAGCCGAGATGCGCGAACAGCACGCGCGAGTCGAACAGCATCCCGTCGCCGAGCTCGTGCATCCGCGCGAAGAAGTCCCGCGGTCCGAGGAGTTCGTGGAGGAATCCGAGCGCGGTCCGAGCGCTGCCCGCGCTGTCGCGGCCCGCGGCCTGCATCCCGCGCTCCTCAGCGAGCATCCGGACGCGCGATGCGGTCTGCGATTCGAGGTACGACCACACCGGGGCACCCACGCGGCCCGCGACGAGGAGCTCGCGCTCGGGCGTCGTGACCAGGGTCATGAGGGCATCGACCCGCGGCCCGAGCTCCGGCTCGAACGCGCCGACCGAGAGGAGCTCGGGCGGGCAATGCGGGTGACGCAGGAGCACCGTCGCGTCGGGTGGCGTGTCGACGTCGAGCAGCGTCGCCGCGGAGCGGGGCAGCTGCCGCGACGGGAGCCCGGCCTGGAGGTGGAGCAGCCGCGGGAGCGGGTTGTCCGTCGCGGGCAGCGCGATGGCATCGAGGGCGCTCGTCGGCGTCAGCGCGACGAGGTCCGCGGAGTAGTAGTTGTTCGACAGCACGAGAGCGGGAGCGCGCTCGAGATCGTCGCGGACGGATCGGAGGTCCCCCGCGGTGAGCAACGCGCCGGCGCCCGCGCCGATCGCGCACACGCGATCGATCCGCCGCTCGTTCACGACCCGCTTGAGCTCCGCGCCGAAATGGAACGGCTCCGTGCGGGGAGCGATCGTCTCGGCGCCCGCGTCGCCGAAGGCGTGCGCGCCGGCTGGGTCGGCGGTGACGGCGATGAGCGGCGCGAACCCGGCCATCGCCGCGCGGCGGAGTGTGCCGCTGCCGATCGCGATCCGGATGCGGTCGAGCTGGGCCTCGACGGCGCTCTCGCCGCCCGGACCGAAGAACAGCAGGAACGCGGTGGAGGTCACCTCGCCGACGATAGGCGCCGTGGCCAGAGCCCCTCGAGCCGCAGGAGCAGGGCGATCACCAACAGCGAGAGCGCGAGACCGATCGCGGCCCGCACGCCGCCGTTCGGCAGGGCGCGCAGCACCGCGAGCCACTGGGGATCGCTCCAATCGAGCAGCTTCTCGGGATGGAAGTTCACGTTCACTGGATCGGTGTCCCACTTCTGGTCGTAGACCAGCGCGGCCGCGTTGAACAGCAGCAGCGACCAGCCCGCGCCGAGCCAGAAGAGCCG
>DASUSA010000325.1:0-4809 GCA_036375335.1 Candidatus Limnocylindria bacterium | reverse complement strand
ACCTGCGCACCGGCGTCCTCGACAGCAAGTTCGGCGCGCCGATCGCCGGCGGCGACGCGCTGGCGCAGTGCCGGGCCATCGCCGCGACCAAGAACCTGCGGCTCGTCGGGATCCACGCCCATCTCGGCACGCAGCTGCACGAGGCTGAGCGCTATCGCGAGCTCGGGGCGGCCCTCGCGGCCCTCGCGGGCTCCCTGCGCGCGGCGACCGGCGTCGCGGTGCGGGAGATCGGCGTCGGCGGCGGGCTCGCCATCGCGTTGCGCGGCGAGGATCCGGTCCTCGACCTCGCGGCGTACGCCTACGCGGTCAGTGAGCCCATCCGGTCCAACGAGGCGCTGCGGAAGGTCGTCCTGTATCTGGAGCCCGGGCGCTCGCTCGTGGGCCGCGCGGGCGTGGCCCTCTACCGGGTCATCGGGACCAAGCGGGTCACGGGCGTGCGCACGTTCGTCTCGGTGGATGGCGGCATGGGCGACAACATCCGGCCAGCCCTGTACGGCGCGGGGTACACGGCGATCCTGGCCGATCGCGCGACGGCTGCGCCGACGGAGCGCGTCGCGATCGCGGGGAAGTACTGCGAGAGCGGCGATCTGCTCATCCGCGACGTCGCGCTACCCACGCCGGAGCCCGACGACATCCTCGCGATCCCCGCCGCCGGCGCGTACAGCGTCGCGATGGCCTCGAACTACAACCACCACGTGCGCCCGGCGGTCGCGCTCATCGATGGCGGGCGCGCGAGGGTGATCCGGAAGCGAGAGACCCACGCCGACATCTGGCGTCTGGAGCGCTAGCCACCACCGCGGGGGCTGAGCCACAGCGATAGCCGCAGCAGCAGGAGATCGCGGATCGCTTTGAGGATCACCTTGGGCGGCGTCCCCTTGGGTTCGTGGTGCATGCGGGGGTGGTGGGGGATGCCCACGTCTTTCGTGACGATGCGGTTCGCGCGGAGCGTGATGAGGAGCTCAGGCGAGAAGAACGCGCCGTTCGAG
This sequence comes from Candidatus Limnocylindria bacterium, assembly GCA_036375335.1. Taxonomy (GTDB): domain Bacteria; phylum Chloroflexota; class Limnocylindria; order P2-11E; family P2-11E; genus UBA4735. Next base: position 3,823 of record DASUSA010000325.1, on the reverse strand, counting down.
CGAACGCGCGACAGCGGTACCCGCCTGAACACGTCGGCCCGGAACAGCTTGAACGCGCAGTCCACGTCGCGCCACCCTCCGGCGAACAGCATCCGGATCGCCCGGTTGTAGACGCGCGACACGACGATGTGCCACCAGCCGTATTCGAGCGTCAGCCGATAGCCGAGGACCGCGTCAACGCCGGGTGTGAGCGCCGCGGCCAGCCTGCCGAAATCCGCGACGTCGAATTGCTGGTCACCGTCGGTGAAGAAGATGAAGGGCTGCGTGGCGCTCTCGAGGCCCGAGCGCACCGCGCCGCCGTACCCGCGGCCGGGCCGGTGGTGGATGACCCGCACCCGTCCGTCCATTCGGGCGAGCGCATCGGCGAGCTCGCCGGTCGCATCGGTGCTGCCGTCGTCGACCACAATCACCTCGAGCGCGTCCGCGTAATCGGGAAGGATCTCGAGCGCCCGCGCGACCATTGGCGCCACATTCAGCTCCTCGTTCCGCGCGGGAAAGAAGAACGAGAGCCCGGCCAGCCGTTCGGTCACAGCGGGATAACGCTAGCGTTCTCGACGTGGAGCGCCCGCTGCCGACGCGCCCTGCGATCCGGCAAAACTGGGAGATCTGGATCGCAGTCGCCCTCGGCTGTCTCGCCGTTTCGGGCTACGTTCTCGCGGGCTGGGGCGCGCCGACGGTCTACGACTACTACGGTCGCCTGGCCGACGCGTTCGTCCACGGTCGCTACTGGCTGCTCGACGATCCCGCGTGGCTGAACGAGCTGCTCTCGTGCGGCGACGGCAAATGGTGTGTCGCCTACCCGCCGCTGCCGGCGATCCTCTCGATCCCGCTGCTGCCGTTGGGTACCGCGACCGCGCAGGATCTGGTGTCGCAGATCTGCGGCGGCGCGTCGGCCGGCGTGCTCTATCTGGCACTCCGTGCGTATGGCGCGCCGCGCTGGGTGGCCGTGACCGGCGCGCTGCTCTCGGCCTTCGGCACGACGCTCTTGTTCAGCAGCGCCGACGGCCGCGCGTGGTACGCGGCGCATGCGGTCGCGATGCTGTTCACGACGATCGCGTTCCTCGTCGCGGCACGAGGCGGGCCGGCGTGGTGGGTGGGTGTGGCGATCGGGCTCGCGGCGCTCGCCCGCCTGCCCGTGGCCGCGGCCACGCCCGCGCTCGCCCTCCTGGTCGCGCGGCGTGGCAACACCTCGTTCCGTTCGGCGTTCGCGCGTGTCGTCGCGGGCGGTCTGCCGTTCCTGCTGGTCTACGTCGGGTACAACCTGGCGCGCTGGGGCACCCTGACCGACGCGGGCTACGCGCGGCTCACCGAGGGCGACTTCTTCTTCGACCACGGCCTCTTCTCGCTCGCGTACCTACCGCGTCACCTCTACGCGATCTTCATGGAGCCGCCTGACCTCGTGCCGAACGTCTGGTACTTCCTGCGGCCCCGGTTCATAGGGATGAGCCTGTTCCTCACCACGCCGGCGCTCCTGTTCCTGTTCGCGGGCCTCCAGGACATCCGGCGCTCCATCGTCGTGGCGGCGACCGCGATCGCCGCGGGCCTCGCCCTCCTTCCGGACGTCACGCACGGCACCGTGGGCTTCGCGCAGTTCGGCTACCGGTTCAGCATCGACGCCCAGCCGTTCCTCATCGCGCTCGCGATCGGCGGCGACGCGCTGCGCGACGGCGTGTGGCGCAGACGGCCGTCGATCCTGTTCCTCGTCGCCTGTGTCATCGCGGTCGCGATCAACGTCTACGCGACGGTCGCGATCATCCGCTACGGGTTCTGGCAATGAGCCTGACGGAGCTGCAACGCCGGCGGGCGAACATCGCGATCGCGGTCTGCATCGTGATCGGCGTCGCGCTCCGGCTGCTCGTCGCGCGCGCGCAGGGATTCCCGTCCGACGTCGGGACGTTCATGGCCTGGGCCGAGAAGCTCGCGGCCGTCGGCCCAGGCGGCTTCTACGAGCCCGGATACTTCAGCGACTACCCGCCCGCGTTCCTGTACGTCCTGTGGGCCCTCGGCGCGTTGTTCAATGGGGACGTCCTCCGCTTCGCGGTGAAGGCGATCAGCATCCCGGCCGACGTCGGGATCGTGCTGCTCATCGTGCCGCTCGTCCGTCGCCACGCCGGCAACGGTGCCGCGATCTTCGCCGCCGGCATCTGGATGCTGCAGCCCGCGCCGATCTTCGCCGGACCGTACTGGGGTCAGGTCGACGCCGTCGGCACCGTGCCGTTCCTCGCCGCTCTCCTTGCCGCGGGCCGTCGCCGCTGGGCGATCGCCGGCCTCCTCGCGGGCCTCGCCACGATGACCAAGCCGCAGTTCGGTCTCGTGCTGGGCGTTGTGCTCGTCGCCGCGGGGATCGAGCTCGCCCGGGCGCACGACTGGCGGCCACTTGTTCGATCGGCCGGCGCTGCGCTCGCGACGATGCTCCTCCTCGCGCTCCCGTTCGGGATGACCCCGGGCGCGTTCGTCGGCCTCGTGCGCAGCGCATCCGAGACCTACCCCTACTCATCGCTGTACGCGTTCAACGGCTGGTCGATCGTCCTCGACTTCTGGAAGGACGACGCGATGTGGGTCGTGCCCGGCGCGGTCCTGCTCGGCGTCGGGCTGATCGCGGCGGTCGTGCCGCTCTGGTGGCGCCGCGACACCGCGGCGCTGCTCGCGGTCGGCGCGGCGACGGTCATGGCGTTCTACTTCCTGCCGACCCGCGCGCACGAGCGCTACCTGTTCCCGGCGCTCGCGCTCCTGCTGCCGTTCGCGGCCACGCGTCGCCGGATCCTCGTGCCGTACCTCCTCCTCGCGGGCACGTTCTTCGTCACGCTGTACTTCGCGTTCACGCGATACCCGCAGAACGATCTCGCGGCGCCGGCGTGGCTCGACGCCACGGTCTTCGGCCGGACTGGCCAGGTCGCAATCGCTCTGCTGCTGATCGGCACGGCCGCGCTCATCTGCTGGCGGCTCGTGCGTGGCGAGGCTCGCTTCGAGCCAACGCTGGCCCTCGACGGCGGCGTCATCTCGACGCTCGAGCCCGCGCCCTCGCCCTGGCGGTTGCCGGCTGGACTCGGCATCGGCGGACCGGCCCTGCGCCGCGACATCCTCGTCGCGCTCATCGTCGCGCTCGCGGTCCTGGGCACCCGCGGCTTCCGGCTCGATTGGCCGCGCGACATGTACTTCGACGAGGTCTACCACGCGCGCACCGCATTCGAGCTGCTTGCGCAGCGCGATCCGTACGAATGGACCCACCCACACCTCGCGAAGGAGATCATGGCCCTCGGCATTCTCGCGTTCGGCGACGACCGCATCGTCGGGACCGAGTCCGCGCCGACGAACGTGACCGCGTTCACCGTCACGAACGACGGCCTTCGGGTCTACGGCCTCAGGGATGGGACGATCGAGGTGCGGCCACGCGATGGGCCGGACCTCCGCGTGGTCGGCCATGTCGGCTCGACCCCGAGATTCGTGATGGTCGATGGCGACCACGTCCTCGTCGCCGCCGACCGGGACCTGGTCGACCTCTCGCTGACCGGGGAGGCCCACCTGGACCAGGCGCTCTCGAGCCCGCCCACCGCGGCCGCGTTCATCAGCGGCCACATCCTCGTCGCGACCGGTTCGGCGACGTCGGTCTACGTGTCGGTCGGATCGGATCCGAAGCAGATCGCGACCGGCGCGATCGGGTTTGCCGCGAAGAACGACCAGAGCGAGGCCTACCTACTCGACTCGGCCGGTGCCGTGCACGTCGTGGAGACGGCCGGCTGGACCGAGACGAAGACCTATCCGAGCGTCGCGACGGAGCGGGCCATCGCGTTCTCGCAGGGACCGAACACGATCGTCCTCGCGC
>DASUSA010000324.1:0-3957 GCA_036375335.1 Candidatus Limnocylindria bacterium | reverse complement strand
TCTGGCACGCATCCGTTACCGGATCGTTATCTGCGGCGGTAGAGGTAGAGCGCCGCCCCGCCGAGCACGAGCGCCAGGGCGAGCGCCCCTGCGGCGAGGACCGGTCCCGGACCACTGCCCAGGTCGGGGCCTGCGCCCGCGACCGGGCTCGGACTTGCGACCGCGACGCCCGTCGGCACCGTGATCGGGGTCCCGGTCGCTGTCGTCGCAAATGCTGGGCTCGCTGTTGGCGATGGGCTCGCGCTCGGCGTCGGACTCGGCGACGGCGTCGGGCTGTCGGTCGGCGGTGCCGTGGGCGGCACGGTCGGTGGCGCGGTTGGGGGTGCGGTCGGCGGAGCCGTCGGCCGGGGCGTCGAGGGCACGGGCGTCGGACCGAGGACGACGATCGTGGCGGTCATGAATGCGTGGATCGCGCAGTGGTAGGCGTAGGTCCCGGCGACGGAGAAGGCCACAGTCGCGGTGCCGCCGCTCGCCGGCAGCGGCTTGTCGAACGTCGCCGGCGATCCCGCGTTCGAGGTAGCCGTATGGCCGATGGCGTCGCTGTTCGTCCAGGTGACGCTGTCGCCCACATTGATGGTCAGCACCGGCGGACCGAATGCGAAGTTCTGGACCGCCACGCTGTGGCTGGCCGCCTGGGCAGTGGACCCCAGGGCACCGATCGCGATGACCACGGCGGCGACGCGAAGCGTGCGACCTAGCGCCATACGATAAGCCGCGTGCCCGCGGTGTCCGGTCGCGAGTTCCAGTCGCTCGCGGCGCGCGCCGCAAGCATCGGCCTCCCGCTGTCGGGGGCCCAGGTCGCGCTGTGCGAGCGATATGCGGCGGCACTCATCGAACGGAATACGACCGTGAACCTCACAGCGATCACCGCCCTCGACGATATCGCGATCAAGCACTTCCTCGATTCATTCACCGCGTGCGCGGTGCGCGCCTGGACTGGCCGCGAGCGCGTCGTCGACGTGGGCAGTGGCGCCGGCTTTCCCGGCCTCGCGTTGCGCATCGCGATGCCGAACACGAAGGTGAGCTGCATCGAGTCGGTCGGGAAGAAGTCACGGTTCCTCGACGAGACGAAGGCACTCCTCGGGCTGAACGACGTCGAGGTCCGGAACGAGCGTGCCGAGACCTTGGCGCACTCTGCCGACCGTCGCGCCGCGTACGACGTGGGGACCGCCCGCGCCGTGGGGACGCTCGCGGCGTGCGCCGAGTACCTCCTGCCGTTCATCCGCATCGGCGGCGACGCGATCGTGTGGAAGGGAAAGGTGGACGCGGAGCTCGCTGCTGGGCGCAGGGCCCTCGCGTCGCTCGGCGGCGAGATCGCGGCCATCGTGTCCACGATCCAGCTCGGCGTCGCAGATGTGCTGCCTGGCCGCAACCTCGTCGTCATGCGAAAGGTGCGCGCGTCGCCGGAGCGATACCCGCGGGCCTCGGCCGACGCGCGACGCCGCCCGTGGTGATCGTGCCGTCGATCGACGTCCGCAGCGGTCGCGTGAGCTTCCGTTCCGATGTGGATGTCGTGGTCGAGCCGCGCGAGCTTGCCTCCGCGTTCGTCGCCGACGGCGCCGACGAGCTGCACCTGGTCGACCTGGACGGAGCCGAGCGCGGCGACTACCTGAACCTGCCGTTGCTCACCGAGATCGCGCACGCGAGCGGCATCCCCTGCCGGTTCGCCGGTGGGCTCGCGAGCATCGAGCGGGCCACGGACATCTTGGACGCCGGCTTCGCCGGGGTCCTGTTCTCCTCGGCGGTCTTCGGCGACGACGCGCTGCTGCGTCGGATCGCGACGATCGCCGACCGGGCGATCGTCGAGATCGAATCAAAGGGCGGCGGACTGGCGCCCCGCGGCGGTGGGGAGCAGCTCGTCGCGCGGGCGGTCGGGCGCGACAGCGTCGACGCGGCCACGGCGGCGGTCGATGCCGGCATCCGGGCGCTCTACGTCGTCGACCTGGAGACCGAGGGCGGCTTCGGCGGGCCAGCGATCGTGCTGCTGACCCAGATCCGCGAAGCTCTCGGACCGCGAGCGGCAGCAGTCGCGCTGCACACCGGCGGCGGCGTGCGCGATCTCGCGGACATCACGGCACTCGCCCGGTTCGGCGCGGCATCGGTCGTCCTCGGCCGCGCGCTCGCGGCCCGGCGCTTCACCGTCGCCGAGGCGAAGGCGGCCGCGGCATGATCGTGGCGCTCCTGTCAGATATCCATGCGAACGTCGTCGCGCTCGAGGCCGTCCTGCGCGATCTGCCTCCGGTGTCCGGGATCTGGGTGATGGGCGACACCGTCGGCTACGGACCTGATCCCGGGCCGACGCTTGCGCTGCTCCGCGAGCGCCGGGCGACCCTCATCGCCGGGAATCACGATCGGGCGGTCGCCACGGGTGAGGGGCTCGACCTCTTCAACGCCGCTGCGCGCGCGGCCGCCGAGCGCCACCGCGGGTGGCTTGGCGGTGCGGACCGCGACTTCCTGGCCGCGCTGCCGGTCACGCTCGAGCCGGCATCCGGCTACGCGATCTACCACGGCAGCCCGCGCGACCCGCTCTGGGAGTACATCTTCGACGCCCGCACGGCCGCGTACGCGATGACCGGGCTCGCGGCGCAGCGCTGCTGCGTCGGCCACACCCACGTGCCCGCGCGGTTCCCGGTCGGGGAGAGCAAGGTGATGATCAACCCCGGCAGCGTCGGCCAGCCGCGGGACGGAGACCCGCGGGCGTCGTACGCCGTGCTCGACACCGAGCGTGGGACCGTCGATTTCCATCGCGTCGCGTACGACATTCCCGAGACGCAGAAGCGGATGCGAGCCCTCAAGCTGCCCGACATGCTCGCCGACCGATTGGCGTTCGGCCTGTGAGCGACATCGCGTTCCGAGAAGAGCTCGGCACCGGGCCGGGCACCGCACCGCTCGAGTACGAGCTGCCGCGCGGCGGCCGCGTGCGTCTCACGGTGCGGCTGGGGGAGCGCCGCACCGGCGGGTACGGCATCCGCGTGCGGCGGATCACTCGCGACGGCCCGACGCTCACCATGCGCTGCGAGATCACGGCCCCGCGCGATGGCGCGATCGTCAGCCAGGCGCTCACGTATCCCGCGCAGAGCGTTTCGGTGGACGACGGCCTCGTGCGCGGGATCCGGATCGTGGTGCTGGTGGATCAGAGCGGCACCGAACGCGCGCGGATCACGGCCTAAGATTCGCCGGATTTGACAGAGCCCCCCGGCGAGCCGCCCGAGCCACCAGCACGGCCTGAGCACCGGCTCGAGCGCGTTGAACGCGTCAAAGGCCGCCTTCCGGGCGACGCGCGCGTGCGCATCGTCCGGAGCGGCGACCTGCGTCGCAAACGGGGCTACGTCGAAGCGACCGACAAGTCGCTCGAGCCCGAGGGCACGGCCGGCCGGGCCATCGAGCGCGTGCGGTCGATCCTGTTCGGCCACCGGCTCTCCACCGAGCAGGAGCACGAGGAGCGGCTGAGCAAGGTCACCGGTCTCGCGATCTTCGCCTCCGACAACATCTCGTCTTCGGCCTACGCGACCGAGGAAACGATGCGTGCACTCGCCCTCGCCGGCGCCGGCGCGCTGGCGCTCACCATGCCGCTCACGATCGCGATCGTGGTCATCCTCGCGATCGTCGTCATCTCGTACCTCCAGGTCATCAAGGCCTACCCGAACGGCGGCGGGAGCTACGTCGTGGCGAGCGAGAACCTCGGACGCATCCCCGGCCTCATCGCGGCCGCCGCGCTCTTGGTCGACTACGTCCTGACCGTGTCCGTATCGGTCGCTGGGGGGGTGCTCGCGATCACGAGCGCCAGGCCGGATCTCGAGCCCTACAAGGTGACCATCGGCGTCGTGTTCATCGGACTCCTCACGATCGGCAACCTCCGTGGCATCCGTGAGGCCGGGGTGCTCTTCGCGGGACCGACGTACTTCTACGTGATCAGCGTCTTCGGCGTGCTGGCCGTCGGCCTCTACCGGATGATCA
>DASUSA010000323.1:0-3241 GCA_036375335.1 Candidatus Limnocylindria bacterium | reverse complement strand
AGTCGGGCTGTTTCCGATACAGCTCTTTCAGCTTCCCCTCGTACTTCGACAGGCGGAAGAAGTAGTTCTCCTCGTTGAGGTGCTGGATCTCTCGCGTTGGGTGCAGCGGGCAGTGCCCGTCGACGAGCTCGGACTCCTCGTAGAACAGCTCGCAGCCGTCGCAGTACAGGCCCTCGTACGTGGACAGATAGACGTCATCGTTCGCGATCCACCGCCGGACGAATTCCTGCACGCCCTTGATGTGATCCGGGTCGGTCGTGCGGATGAAGCGGTCGTACGAGATGTTCCAGAGGTCGGCCATCTGCTTGAACTCGGCGGCATGCTGGTCCACGAGCGCGCGGGTCTCGACGCCCTGCTCCTTCGCCGCGCGCTGATTACGAGTGGCGTTCTCGTCGGTGCCAGTCAGGAAGAAGACCTCCCGGCCGCGCTGGCGATGGAATCGGGCGAGGGCGTCGGCGCCGGTCTTCTCGTACCCGTGATGGAGCCCGGGGCGGTCGTTGACGTAGTCGATCGCCGTCGTGACGTAGAACTTTTGGGGGCTCATCTCGGTATTCTAGGTCGGACGTAGTGGTGGAACGCGGAGCGGCCACGCGCGCATCGCTGGCCGTGCTGGTCCGGCTCGCGCTCGTCGTCCTCACGTTCGTCCTCATCATCGTGTTGTCCCAGCTGGCGCTCGTCTCGGCGCGCACGCGGCTCGAGCGCGCCGACATCCCGACGATCGCGCAGCAGGCCTGGGAGGGCACGTCCGACTACTTCACGAACCTCGCGAGCGGATCGCTCGGTGAGGCGACCTCGACCTCGATCCTCGGCGGGGACCGGCGCGCGATGGGCCAGCTCCTCGTCGATGCGTACACGAAGAGCATGGTCCTGGTCCTCCTCGCCATCGTCCTGGCCGCCGCCGGCGGGATCCTGGTCGGCGTCCTCGCCGCAGCGTCACGGCGCAGCCGCGTGCGAGCGGCCCTACTGACATTTACGACGCTTGCGGTCTCGGTCCCGTCATTCCTGCTCGCGATCCTGCTGATCCTGGGCGGCGCCGAGCTCAACGCGCGGTACGGGATCCGGCTCTGGCCGACGTTCGGGTACGGGCTCGACGACCACCTCATCGTGCCGGTCCTCGTCCTGGCGGCACGCCCATTCGCGCAGATCGCGAACTTCGCGTATGTCGCGACCGAGGACGTGCTCAAGCTCGACTACATCCGGACGGCGCGCGCGAAGGGCCTCGTCGAGTCCGTGATCCTCGCGCGGCACGCGCTGGGCAACGCCGCGATCCCGATCATCGGCGCCGTCGCGACCGGACTCTCGATCGCGCTCTCGACGCTGCCGGTGGTCGAGGTGTTCTTCAGCTGGCCGGGCCTGGGCTTCGCACTGCTGCAGGCCATCCGGCGCTTCGACGCGGCGACCACCGGCACGCTCCTCGGATCCCTCGCGGTCACGATTGCGGTCGCCCGGTTCAGCCTCGACGCGCTCGCCAGCCGGTTCGCCCATCGCGCGACGGGAGCCTCGACATGAGGCGCGCACTCAACTGGCAGCTCGTCGTCGGCGTGGGGCTGATCCTCGCTTGGCTGATCCTTGGGTTCGGCGCGCCGCTCCTCACACCGGTCAATCCGTTGCAGGGGCACTCCTTCGTGCAGGTCGGCACACACTCGATCCCGGCGCCGTTCGACCCGGGCTCGTTCGGCTACCCGCTCGGGTCGGATCGACAGGGACGCGATCTTTGGGTGACGGTGATGTACGGCGCTCAGGCGACGTTCACGCTCGCCTTCATCGTGCTCGCCGCGCGGCTGGCGATCGGGGTCACCCTCGGGGCCGTCGCCGGTTGGTTCGCCGGACGGTGGATCGATCGCGTCGTCTCGGCGCTCATCGACGCGTTCGCGGCCTTCCCGACGCTGCTCTTCGCGGTGCTCTGGATCTTCGCCTTCGACATTCGGTCGGGGCTCTCGGCGTTCGCCGCCGCGCTCACGATCACCGGTTGGTGGGGCTTCGGCCGCGCCACCCGATCGGCGCTCGTCGACCTGAAGGGCCGGCCGTTCCTCGAGGCCGCCCGCGCGGAGGGGCTGTCCGAGTTCGCGACGTTTGCGCGCCACGCGATCCCGAACCTACTGCCGCTCCTTGCGATCAGCGCGGCCCTCGAGGCGAGCGCGATCCTGCTTATCCTCGGCGAGCTCGGTTTCCTGGGCTACGTCGTCGGTGGCGGCGTCTCGGTGCCGCTCAACGACCTGCGCGGATCAGGGCAGGCGTTCTCGTTCGTCGCGCCGGAGTGGGGCGCGATCCTCGCGCAGGGCCGATTCGAGGTGTTTTTCGCGCCCTGGATCGCGCTCGTGCCGGCCGCGGCATTCGCGAGCGGCGTGCTCGCCTTCAATCTCGCCGGGCACGGGCTGCGCATCTTCTTCGAGCGCGCCCCGGTCGCCCTCGGCAAGGTGCTCACCTGGCGCACGGCGGCCGCGATCGTCGCCGCCGTGATCGTGATCCGGATCGTGCTCCCGCTTGTCGGACCGGCGGCCGCGTTGACCGCAATCTCGAAGCAGTTCGATGGAGCGAAGGCGCACGACGACCTCGCGTACATCGCCGATCCGGCACGCGGTGGGCGCTACACCGGGTCGACGGGCTACCAGGAGGCCGCCGCGTTCGTGGTCGACCGCTTCAAGGCCCTCGGCCTCGAGCCCGCGGGCGATGATGGCACCTACTACCAGAGCTTCAAGATGTCCGATGTCGGACTCACCGCCATGCCGACGCTGCAGCGCCTCGGGTCCGACGCGAAGGCCTATGTAGCACGCATTGACTTCTCGGAGAGCATCGGCGGTCGCCGCGGTGGCGGCGTCGCCGAGGGGAACATCGTGTACGTCGGCGGCGGCAACCAGACGACCGACTACAGCGACTACCAAGGCGTTCACGCCGAAGGGAACATCGCGATGATCGCCGGCCCGAGCACCGCGAATGTCGACCGCATCGACATCGCGCGGCGCCAGGGTGCCGTCGGCGTGATCGTCGTGTCGTTCACCGATCTCATCAAGCCGTCGTACGTCGCGGCCTTTGAGAAAGACACGATCCCGGTCATCACCGTGACCTCCGCGGTGGCGAACGAGCTGATCGCGCAGTCCGACAAGAAGATCGAGGACCTGAACCAGTCCCTCGTGGACCGCCTCCGGCGGGCGCAGACCCGGCCAAGCCTCCGGACCGAGATCCCGCAGCCGATCTCATTCGACACCGCCACGCGGGTGCGGTTCTCGGTGCCGCTCGGCCT
>DASUSA010000322.1:0-6321 GCA_036375335.1 Candidatus Limnocylindria bacterium | reverse complement strand
CAAGACACTGAGATGAAAGGAAGCGAGTAGTGGCGACAGCGACACGTCCGGCCGGCGGGATCGTCCGCTTCGCGCAAGAGTCCTGGTCCGAGCTGCGGAAGGTCACCTGGCCGACCCGGGAGCAGGTCATTCGACTGACCCTGCTCGTCGTCGTGATCTCGGTCGTCATCTCGGCGTACATCTTCGCCTTCGACAACGTGTTCCACGTCATCATCGACAAGGGCGTGCTGAACATCCCCGACGCGACACCCGCGCCGCCGATCCAGTAAGGAGCAGCGATGACCGACGAGACGAACGAGCCCACTGACGCAGCCGAGTCTCAGACCGAGGCCGAGCCGCAGATCGAGCAGCAGCCCGACGCGGCCAAGCTCTCGGACCAGGCCGCGGCTGAGGCCGCACGCGCGTTCCTCGGCACCGCTGAGCCGGAGCCGGAGGGGGTCTCGCCTGAGGAAGCGAAGGCCGCGTTCCGCCGCGCCGGCGCCGTCGCCGAGGCCGAGCCGCCGGTCGTGCAGGCCGAGCCCGAACCGGAGCCCGTCGCGGCGCCGCCGGCCGCGGGGAAGGCCGCCGATGAGAAGGATGACAACCGCCGTTGGTACGTCATCCACACGTACTCCGGCTACGAGAACAAGGTGAAGACGAACCTCGAGCACCGGATCCACTCGATGGACATGGGCGACAAGATCTTCCAGGTCCTGGTACCCACCGAGGAAGAGATCGAGATCAAGAACGGCAAGCGCCATCCGGTCGAGCGGAAGGTCTACCCCGGGTACGTGCTCGTCGAGATGAACATGGGCGACGACTCCTGGTACGTCGTGCGCAACACCCCCGGTGTCACGAGCTTCGTCGGGATGGGCACCACGCCGACGCCGCTGTCCGACGCGGAAGTGAAGGCGATCCTGCGCCAGATCAAGCTCGACGCGCCGAAGTACAAGGTCGCGTTCACGAAGGGTGAGGCCGTTCGCGTCACCGACGGACCGTTCACCGACCTGCACGGTGGCGTCGACGAGGTGAACCCCGAGCGCAACAAGGTGAAGGTCCTCGTGTCGATCTTCGGCCGCGAGACGCCGGTCGAGCTCGACTTCCTCCAGATCGAAAAGTTGGTGAAGTAGCCATGGCGAAGAAGGTCAAAGCGATCGTCAAGGTCCAGATCCAGGCCGGCAAGGCCACCGCGGCGCCGCCGGTCGGTACGGCGCTCGGCCCGCACGGCATCAACATGGGGCAGTTCATCAAGGAGTACAACGAGCGGACCGCGCCGCTCACCGGCACGGTCGTCCCGGCCGTGGTGACGATCTTCGAGGATCGCTCGTACACGTTCGTGACGAAGAGCCCGCCCGCGGCGGACCTCATCCGCAAGGAGCTCGGTCTCGAGAAGGGCTCGCCCACGCCGAACAAGAACAAGGTCGGCACGCTCTCCAAGGCGAAGGTCCGCTCGATCGCCGAGACGAAGATGGCCGACCTCAACGCGAACACCATCGAATCGGCCATGCGGATGGTCGAGGGCACCGCCCGTAGCATGGGCGTCGACATCTCGGGCTAGCGCACACCAGGCCGACCACGGCCGACAACGTGGGAGACCCGTCAGGGTCGAAAGGGGTACGGACATGGCACAGGAGACTGAAGAGCAGCCGAAGCCGACGACGCCAGCGAAGGCGAGGGCGCCACAGAAGGCCGGCAAGGGCAAGAAGCGCGGGAAGCGCTATCGCGGCCTCGCCACGAAGATCGACCGGACCAAGACCTACAGCCCCGCCGAGGCCGTGAAGCTCGTGAAGGAAACGTCCCAGGCGAAGTTCGACACGTCCGTCGACCTGCATCTGCGCATGGGCGTCGACCCGCGTCACGCCGAGCAGATGGTCCGCGGATCGGCGGTGCTTCCGAACGGCACCGGCAAGACGGTCCGCGTCGTCGTGTTCGCGCAGGGCGACAAGGCCCGCGAGGCGCAGGCCGCCGGGGCCGACGTCGTGGGCGCGGACGATCTCGCGAAGCGCATTGAGGGCGGCTGGCTCGACTTCGACGTCGCGGTGGCGACCCCGGACATGATGGGCACCGTCGGAAAGCTCGGAAAGGTCCTCGGCCCACGCGGCCTGATGCCCAACCCGAAGTCCGGCACCGTCACGTTCGACCTCACGAAGGCGGTCCGCGATTCGAAGGGCGGCCGCATCGAGTTCCGCGTCGACAAGACCGGCGTGGTGCACACGGTCGTCGGGAAGTCGTCGTTCACCGAGCAGGCGCTCCTGCAGAACCTCGCGACGCTCATGGATGCGTTGAACCGGGCCCGGCCTGCCGGCCTCAAGGCCAACTACATCGAGAGCGTGTACCTGACGAGCACCCAGGGACCGAGCGTGAAGGTCGACCTTGGAGCGGCGACCGCGCTGGCCGGGCGAGCGACCGTCTAGCGCACTACAATTCGGAGAACTTCATAGCCAAAGAAGCCGGTTCCCGAGAGGGCTTGAATCCGCCGCGAGGCGGAGCCAGCGGAGGCGAGGATCAGCGCGGGGCGTCGCCCCGCGGCGTGGCCTTCATCCGCTCGGGATGAAGGCTTTTTCTTTAGGGAAGGAGGACACATGGCGAAGGTCAAGACCGGACCGAAGACCAAGCGCAAGGGCGGCGGCGTGCCGGCGAAAGCGAAGGCCGTCGAAGGGCTCCAGCGCGACCTCGAGAGCTCCACGGCGATCATCGTCACGGAGTACCGCGGCCTGAAGGTCTCGGAGCTCCAGGACCTGCGGCGCAAGCTGCGGCCGAAAGGCGTCGAGTACCACGTGGTGAAGAACAGCCTGTTCAGCCGCGCCGCCGAAGGCAGTGGCCGCGCGGCGCTGACGAAGCTGCTCAACGGACCGACCGCGGTCGCGCTCGGCACGAGCGACGAGGTCGATCTCGCGCGAGGGCTCATCGACGAGACCCGCACGTTCAAGACGCTCAAGATCGTCGGCGGATTCCTCGGCGGACGGCTCATGAGCGCCGACGACGTCCAAGCGCTCGCGAAGCTCCCGTCGAAGCTCCACCTCCAGGCGACCCTCGTGGGTAGCCTGACTGCGCCGCTCGCGCAAACGGTGGCGGTGCTGCAAGCCCCGCTCGCGCAATTGATCCGAGTGCTGAACGCCAAAGCAGAAGCCGCGTAACCCACGCACGTCTCTACGCACGACCTAGCCCGATAGGGCTTTGAAAGAGGGAAAACGATGGCAGTAGACACAGGTTCCGACACCGCGAAGTTCGACAAGCTGGTCAAGGAGATCGAGGGCCTCTCGATCCTTGAGATCGCGCAGTTCGGCAAGTTCCTCCAGGAGCGCTGGGGCGTCTCCGCAGCGCCGGTCGCGGTCGCCGCGGCAGGCGGCGGCGCGGGTGGCGGCGGTGCCGCAGCCGAGGCCGCTGAAGAGAAGACCGAGTTCAGCGTCATCCTCAAGGAGGCCGGCGCGTCGAAGATCAACGTCATCAAGACCGTCCGCGAGATCACCGGTCTTGGCCTCAAGGAGGCGAAGGACCTGGTCGACGGGGCCCCCAAGCCGGTCAAGGAGAACGTCGGCAAGGACGAGGCCGCGGCGATCAAGAAGAAGCTCGACGACGCTGGCGCGACGACCGAGCTGAAGTAGCGAAAAGGCCTGATTTCAGGCCTTTCCGTGCACTCCCGCATCCAGGTTCGGTATCGGCGTCCATCGCCTGCCTGCCTGCTGCTTGCAGGGCGCTAGAGTTTCCCCGGCGGGACCGCCTCGGCGGGATCGCGAAAGGTGCCGGACCGGGACCACGCTACGGGCGGGGTCCCGGTCTTGGTTTTCAAACGAGGTAGGACCCCAGCGAGCGCTCGTCGAGAAACCGCGCGCCGGCCTCTCGTCCGAGGAGCAGGGCGGTCTTCGCGAGGACCTCGGCGTCGACTCCCGTCGGTGCGATGACCGACACCTCGGCGAGGTCCGTGTCCGCGGGCAGACCCGTCCGCGGATCGATGAGGTGGTGCGATCGCTCGCTCCAGCGCCGGCCCCGCGTGCCGCTCGTCGCGGCGCCGGTGTCCTTCAGCAGGACGGTCGTCGGGCCGAATCCGACCGGCCACCCGGTGCCGTCCGGTCCCTCGCCGCGAGCGCGGAGATCGCCGGCGAAGTTCGCCAGCGAGTTCGGGCCGATGCGCTCGACCGCGCGATCGGCGAGCCACCCCTTCGCGATCCCACCGAGATCGACCGCCGTGCCAGGCGCGAGGCGCGCCTGACTCCTTGCGACCTCGAGCATCTCGGGAAGCGGCGGAGGGATCGCGATCTCGCCGGTGGCGGGCGTCTGGCCCGCGGCGAAGTCGCGGGTGTATCCGGCTGCGAGCAACGCCGGCAGCACGCCGACGTGCACCAGTCCGAAGCTCGTCGCGTGCGCGACGAGTGACAGTTGCAGCAGCGCTTCGAGCTCGGGGCTTACCGCGATCCATCGGCCGGCTGCGGCATTCAGTCGCGAGAGCTCGCTATCGGGAGCGAAGCGGGTGAGCCGATCGTGCATCGCGTCGATCCACGCTCGCACCGCCGCAAGGTCGGACGGTCGCTCAACGGACAACGAATAGAGCTCGCACTCGCCCCCGAGGGCCTCGAACCGCAGGGCCTCCAGCGCCGACATGTTCAGCCCACGCTAGCCTCGCCCGGCGCGGGAGATTTCGGCTCCTTTCGGCCCGCTTTTGGGATTTCCGACCAAGTTGACCCCTTGACACGGCCGCCGCGCAGGTCGAAACTTCACCGTTCCCAGTTGACCAGCCGCGCACGTCGTCCTACGATGACGTCCTTGCCACCCGTCTACCCACTGCCTTTTCGCGCGCCCACGCGCCATTAGCTCTGAGGAGGGCCCCGAATGTCCTTGACCCTCGACCGCCCTGCCGCGTCCCCGATCGAGCGCGAGCGTCGCAATTACGCCTCGCTCCCCGAGGTCCTGCCGCTTCCAAACCTCATCCAGACCCAGATCGACTCGTTCAAGTGGTTCTGCGATGAGGGGCTCGGCGAGCTGTTCAAGGAGATCTCGCCGATCCAGGACTTCACCGGGAAGAACCTCGACCTGCGGTTCATCAGCAGCGAGTTCCGCGAGCCGAAGTACTCCGAAGAGGAGTGCCGCACGCGCGACCTGACCTTCAGCAAGCCGCTGTGGGCGCGCGTCGAGCTCGTGAACAAGGAGACCGGCGAGGTCTCCGAGCAGGACGTCTTCCTCGGTGACTTCCCGTGGATGACCGACAAGGGCACCTTCGTGATCAATGGCGCGGAGCGCGTCGTCGTGTCGCAGCTCGTGCGCTCGCCCGGCGTGTACTTCACCGCCGTCGACGACCCGACGACCGGCCGTCAGCTCTTCTACGGCAAGCTCATCCCGAACCGCGGCGCCTGGCTCGAGTTCGAGACGTCGAATAAGGACGTCATCTCGGTGAAGGTCGACCGGAAGCGCAAGCTGCCGGTGACCACGCTGCTGCGCGCGATCGGGTACTCGACGAGCGAAGAGGTCAAGGCGCTCTTCTCGAGCGTCGACCTCGACCCGGAGCACCAGTACATCGCCTCGACCTTGGACAAGGACCCGACCCAGAACACGAATGAGGGCCTGGTCGAGGTCTACAAGCGCCTCCGGCCGGGCGACCCGCCCACGATCGACAACGCCCGCAACCTGGTGAACGCCCTGTTCTTCAACTTCCGGCGCTACGACCTCGCGAAGGTCGGCCGCTACAAGCTGAACCGCAAGCTCGGGCTCGACCTCCCGATGGAGACGCGCACGCTCACGAACGACGACCTCGTGAAGATCGTCGCCCGGATCATCGAGCTGAACCGCGGCCTCGGGAAGGCCGACGACATCGACCACCTCGGCAACCGCCGGGTCCGGGCCGTCGGGGAGCTCATCCAGGGTCAGTTCCGCGTCGGGCTCCTGCGCATGGAGCGCGTGGTCCGCGAGCGGATGTCCATCGTCGAACCGGAGAAGGCGACGCCGAAGGAGCTGATCAACATCCGGCCGGTCGTCGCCGCGATCAAGGAGTTCTTCGGCGGCTCGCAGCTGTCCCAGTTCATGCAGCAGACGAACCCGCTCGACGAGCTCACCCACAAGCGCCGGCTCTCGGCCCTCGGGCCGGGCGGGCTGTCGCGCGAGCGCGCCGGGTTCGACGTGCGAGACGTGCACTTCAGCCACTACGGGCGGATCTGCCCGATCGAGACGCCGGAAGGTCCGAACATCGGCCTCATCGGCTCGCTCGCGACGTACGGCCGCGTGAACCCGTACGGCTTCATCGAGTCGCCGTACCGCCGGATCGTGAAGGACGCCAGCGGCAAGCCGCGCGTCTCCGACGAGATCGTCTACCTCACCGCCGACGAGCAGGAGCTCGCCACGGTCGTGCAGGCG
>DASUSA010000321.1:0-11826 GCA_036375335.1 Candidatus Limnocylindria bacterium | reverse complement strand
TCGAGCCCCCGCTCGAAGACTTCGTCGATCGCGGTGAGCTCCACCTGCGCCCGGGCCTTTCCGAGCGTGCGCACCGCCGGACCGGGCTCGTTCCCCGAGGCGGTGCGGAGGGCGCCGATCGCGTCGAGCGACAGGCACGCGCCGGCCAGCGAGAACCGAACTGACTGCGGGAAGATCGGGTTGAGCAACAGGAACTCGACGAGCCGGGCGGGCTCGACGCGCAACGAGTAATAGCGCGCGTACGCCTCGGCCGAACCACAGGTCCGCAGCACCGCAAGCCACCGGACCACATCGGGGCCGGTCGGGTCCTTCGTCTGGCTGCCGGCCGCGAGCAGGTGCGACTGCCGATTCAGCACGCGGGAGACGTCGTCGGCGCGCTCCACGAACTTGCCGAGCTCGAGGAAGTGCCACGGCTCGTCGCGCGCGAGCGTCGACTCGGCCAGACCCTGGAACGACTGCAGCCGTTCACGCACGAGCCGCGCGAACGAGATCGCCTCACCGCGCGGGCGCGCGATCGTGGGCGTGGCGAGGGAGCCGTAGAGCGAGTTCAGCTCCTCCCACATCTCGCTCGACATCGCCTCCCGGATGCCGCGCGACAACGTGCGGGCCGCGCGGACGCACGACACGAGCGAGTCCGGATTCATCGTGTCGCTCGTGAGGTAGAAGCGCACGTCGTCGCCGGCCAGGTCGATCGCGCCGACGAGCGGCGCCCAGAAGTCCTCGGTGCCGGCGTCGAGCTCGAGGTGCCGGGTCACATCGACGAGTCGCGACACCGCGATGCCGCGCTCGACGTAGCGCGCGACCCAGTAGAGATCGTCGGCGACCCGGCTCAGCACGGCTCGGCCTCGAGCACCCAGGTGTCTTTGGCGCCGCCGCCCTGCGAGCTGTTCACGACGAGCGACCCACTGCGGAGCGCGACGCGGGTGAGGCCGCCCGGCGTGACCTTCACGTCGCGGCCGAACAGGATGTATGGCCGCAGGTCGACGTGGCGGCCCTCGAGGTGGTCGACGCTCCAGGTCGGATGCCGCGACAGCGCAAGCGTCGGCTGGGCGATGTAGCCGCGCGGATCGTCCCGCACGCGCGCGCGGTACTCGTCCAGGTCCTTCTTCGGCGCGTGCGGGCCGATGAGCATCCCGTACCCGCCGCTCTCGTTGACAGACTTCACCACGAGGTCGGCGATGTGTTCGAGGATGTACGCGCGGTCGGTCGGATCGGCAGCGACGTAGGTCTTCACGTTCGGCAGGATCTCGTCCTCGCCGAGGTAGTACTTGATGATCGTCGGCACGTACGAGTAGATCGCCTTGTCGTCGGCGAGACCCGTCCCGATCGCGTTCGCGACCGTCACCCGGCCCATCCGGCAGGTCGCGACGAGGCCGGGCACCCCGAGCAGCGAATCGCCGCGGAACGAGAGCGGGTCCAGGAAGTCGTCGTCGACCCGACGGTAGATGACGTCGACCCGCCGGCGGCCGCGGGTCGTCCGCATGTACACGGCCGCGTCGTCCACGAAGAGGTCCGATCCCTGGACGAGGTCGATGCCCATGGACTTCGCGAGGAACGCGTGCTCGAAGAACGCCGAGTTGTGCACGCCGGGCGTCAGTAGGACGACGGTCGGATCGTCGGACTCCGGCCCGACCGCGCGCAGGACCTCAAGCAGGTCCTGCGGGTAGCCCTCGACCGGGCGCACGCGGTAGTCGGCGAAGATCTGCGGCCACACGCGCTTCAGGACGCGGCGGTTCTCCACGACGTACGACACCCCCGACGGCACGCGCAGGTTGTCCTCGAGGACGAACCAGGTCCCCCGCCCGTCGCGCACGAGGTCGCTGCCGACCACGTGCGTGTACACGCCGAGCGGCATGTCGACATTGCGGAACTCGCGGCGATAGCCCCGCGCGCCGAGCACGAGCTCCGCCGGGACGAGGTCGGTGCGCAGGATCCGCTGCTCGTGATAGATGTCGTGCAGGAACAGGTTGAGCGCCCTGACGCGCTGCTCGAGGCCGCGCTCGATCCGCGCCCACTCCTCGGCCATGACGATTCGAGGCACGAGGTCGAACGGCATCGTCTTCTCGGGACCGCTTGGGTCTTGGTTCACCGAGAAGGTGATCCCCTGGGCCTGGAACGACAGATCCGCGGCCCGCTGCCGCTTCTGGACCTCCGCTGAGCTGAGCGTTGCCAGACGTCGGGCAAGCTCCGCGTAGTGCGGCCGCACCTGGCCGGGCCCCTCGAACATCTCGTCCCAGAACCCTCCGGGGGCGTACGACGGCAGCACGCTCGGGCGGGAGCCGGTGGTCATGCGACTGCCGCGCTCACGCCGTCGAGCTCGAGGATCTCGGCCCTTTTCGTGGCCGCGAGCCGGCCGATGGCCGGACCGCTGTAACTGCCCGACGTCGGCGACACATCGGCGAAGTCGCGCCCGACCGCGACGGTGATGTAGTCCAGCCGCGTGCGTCGCGAGTGCGTCGGGTCGAAGCCGATGACCTCGACACGGCCATCGCGCCGCTCGACGAAGGCCTCGACCCAGGCGTGCGGCGCGCCCTCGCCGATGAGGTGCCCCGACACGTAGCGGGCCGGCACGTTCAGAAGGCGAAGGACGGCCAGCAGGATGTGCGCGTAGTCCTGGCACACCCCGCGGCCAAGATGGAGGGCCATCGCTGCGGGTGTGCTGTAGCCGGTGATGCCGAACTGGTAGGTGATCGATTTGGCCGCCCAGGTCTGCGCGAGCTCGGCGCGCTCGCCGGCATCGGCCGCCAGGTGGGCGATGTCGAGGGCGGCGTCGAGGAGCCGCTTGTCCGGCGCGGTGAGCGCGGTCGGCCGCAGATACGCAAGGCGCTCCGCGTCGTTGCGCCACGGCGGGCCGTCGGCGATGCCGGGCTCGGCCGCGCGCTCGAGGCGGAACGTCGCTTCGAAGTCGATCGCCTGCGGCACCCGGTTCGCGGTCACGCGCGCGACCCGGTTCCCGAACTCGTCGCGCTCCCACGCGACCCGATGGTCCCCTTCGGTGCCGCGCACGACGAGCTCGTGATGGAGCAGCCGCTGGCCGCGATACGAATCGCGTGGGACCATCAAGAGGCGCTGGTGGAGATCCCACACCGGCCCGGTGTACGTGTACCGGTAGTGCTGCCGCACGCGAAAGACAGCGCGCTGGACATGAGGCCAGTCCGGCCGGCCGCTCAGGGCTCTGCCCGTGCGGCGGCCTCCGCGTTGTCAGCGTCCTCTTCCTGCGGCGGGCCGCCCGGCCGCTCGGCCGTGATCTCGTCAGACCAGACGGTGAACTTGGCGAGGCGTGCGCTGCCGTAGGCGGTCGAGAGCGCGCAATCGACCGCATCGCGGCCGCGTCCGATGACCACGCGCCCGACGCGCGGGGTGTTGTGGCGCGCGTCGAACGTGTACCACCGGCCGCCGACGTACGCCTCGAACCAGGTGTGGAAATCCATTGGGACGTCCGGCGGCTCGATCGCGATGTCCGGCAAGTAGCCGAACGTGTAGCGCGCGGGGATGTTCAGCGCTCGGCACAAAGCGACGGACAGGAGCGCGAAGTCGCGGCATACGCCCATCCGCTGCTGGTACACGTCGAAGGCCGTCGTCGCAGGCGTGGACGACCCGTTCACGAACTGGATGTTGTGATGCACCCAGTCGCACACCGCCTGGATCCGCTCCCAGGTCGGCGCCGTGTTACCGAACAGCTCCCACGCCGCATCGAGGAGCTTGTCCGATTCCACGTACCGGCTCGGCAGGGTGAAGACGAGCGCGTCGTCCGGCAGGTCCTCGACCGCATGGAGCGCGGCATGCGGCACGACCGGGTCCGGCGTCTCGGGGATCTCGACCACGGCGTCGTAGCGGACAGCCGACCTGCCCTCGGGCGCGACGAACCGCCAACAGTTATTGCCGAAGAGGTCGGTGTACTCGTGGATCGCCAGCGGCGGATCGCTCCAGGTCGACTCGTACACCGCGAGGTGATCCGCGTCGGCGCGCGGCTTGACGAGCATGAGCATCGGGACCGGAGCGGCGGTCTCCCAGACGAACTCACAGCCGACGCGGATGCGCATGGCGGAAGTCTACCGAGCCAGAATGCGCATCCCCGCCGCGGGCGCGTCCTTCGCGAAGACGAGCACCGTGTACGCGCCCAGGCCGTTCGGCTCGACGAGCACGTCGATGGCCGAGCGCTTGCTCGCTGCGCGCAGCTGGTCGAGCGGGTCGGTCGGCCGTCCGTACTGCTCGCGCACGCCGAGGCCGAGGAGTGCGTCGCGCTGTGTGGTCATGCCCGCGAAGGTCAGGCCGGCGCCCTCGGCGGCCCGACGGATCGCGGTGATGTTCACGCTGGCGGTGAGGTCGTGCTCGCCCGGCGCCGCGAGCGCGTCGGCGACCAGCCGGTGCCGAGAGAAACCGCGAACGGTGCCGGCGCCGCCGCGGCTCAGGAGGTCCACCTCCTCGCCGCCGTAGTCGACGATCACGAGGTAGCCCTGCGCGAGCGCGGCGGCGAGCTGCGCGACCCAGCTCTCGGCCCCGAGGCTCACCTCCCACCGGCCGCCCACCGGCAGGCTCTCGGGCACGCGGTAGCGGAGATCCGGGTGGCTGGGCGCGCGCAGCGTCTCGACGAGCGCGCCGTCCTTCGCGTCCACGTAGACCTCGCGCACGCCGTCGTCGCCTCGCACCATGACGTGCACCGGGAACGCGTCGAGCACCTCGTTCGCGAACACGATGCCGCGGATCGGCGCGAGCGTTCGTGCGACGGACGCCCAGCGCAGCTCGCGGCCTTCGAGCGCCAGGGCCTGCTGCTCGCGGAGCCGCGGCGACACCTCGACGATCGCCGGCCGCGCGGTACGCGCCGCCTCACTTTTCTCTTTCCCGAGCGCATCGAGCAGGTCGCGCATCAGGATGCCGCGCCCCGCGCCAGCCTCGACGAGATCCCACTGGGCCGGCTTGCCGATCCCGGCCCACGCGTCGATCGCCGCGCGCGCGAGGGCCCGCCCGAACGCGGGACCGAGCTCCGGCGACGTGAGGAAGTCGGCCCCATCGAATCCGATGGCCGCGTGCGCCGTGTAATAGCCGTCCTGCGGGTCGTAGAGCGCGGTGTCCATGAAGTCGGCGAATGTGATCGGGCCGCGCGCGCGGATGCGCTCGACGAGCCGGTCGCGAAGGGTCACGCGGTCAGCTTCGTGCGGATCGCGTCGAGCTCGTCGTCGGTAACGCCCGCGGCGTTGAGATACGCAGCGGCACCGCCGAACGACAGCCGCCACGTCGTGAGCACCTCACCCATCGTCCGGGCCCGGCGTTCGATGCCGGCGTCGACGTCGGCCGCCTGGCCCGGGTTGGCGGACCGGAACCGTACGTACTCGGGCTCGAGCTCGGCATCACTTGCCACATAGTCGGCGACGATTTCCGGGTCGGGAACGTCCAGCGCGGCGAGCACGGCCGCGACGACGATCCCGGTCCGATCGCGCCCGGCGGCGCAGTGGAGCAGAACGCCCGGCTCCGCGGCAGCAATGGCGCGCACCGGTCCGGCGATGCCGCCGTCGCGGACCGCAAGCCGTCGCAGCTCATCCGGCATGGTCCCCTCGGCCGCGGCGCGGTGCAGTCCCATGGTGCGTGCAACGGTGAAGGGCTCATTGCGGTACGTCACGCCCTCGCGGTACGGACTGGCTGCCTCCGCGATCTCGTCCTCGGTGCGCAGATCGATGACCGTCCGGATGCCGTAGCGGCGCATGGCCTCGCGACCGGCGGGCGAGAGCGCCCCGATCATCGACGCGCGGACCAGGCGGCCGCGACCGAGCACGGCGTCACCGCAGGTGAGGCCGCCGAGGTCGCGAACGTTGAGGCAGGCGTCCCAGGCGAGACGCCGGTCGACTGCGCTGGTTATGCGTTCCAGCGTGGCGGGCCGGGCGGCCGGATCTCGGGCGGACGGATCAGATCGCGCTTGGATTCGTCGCCGAGCGGGATGTGCTCGGACGGCTTCCATGTGCGCGCCGACGCGAGCTCTTCCTTCGCCAGCACGGTGACCCCGAAGCGCTGATACGTCGAGAGCTCGAAGTTCGGGGTCTCGCCGAGCGCGCCGTGCGGGCACACCTCGACGCAGTCGCCGCAGTAGATGCAGCGGACCACGTCGAGCTCGTACGTCTGCAGGTCGCGCTCGCGCATCATCAGCGCGCCCGTCGGGCAGGTCTCGGCGCACGCACCGCACGACACGCAGTCGGTGTAGCTCAGCGAGACGTTCCACGGTGTCGTGACGATCGAGTCGTAGCCCGCGCCCATGAGGCCGTAGCAGTTCGCCCCGATGACATCGCGGCAGATCCGAACGCACTGCGTGCAGTTGATGCACTTGTTGAGGTCGCGAAGGATGAAGTCGTGGCTGAAGTCGTACTCGTAGTCGTGATAGTCGATCGGCTCAGCCCGGTGGAAGCGGTTCTCGGTGAGGCCGTGCTCGAGCGAGAGCCGTTGGAGGTGGCAGCGCCCGACGTCAGGGCACACGCACTGGAGGCAGCGCGCCGCTTCCTTCTCCGCGCCGGCCTTGTCGTAGCCATTCTCGATGAGCTGGAAGCTCTTCACGCGATCCGCGAACGGGAGGAACGGCATCCGCACCTGCGGCTCCTCGGGCTTGTACGGGACGATGTCGATGAGTTCGGGGACCCGCTCCTCTTCGCGGATCTCCTCCGCGACCACGGACATGTCGTCCCCGGCGAGGTAGCGATCCATCGCCTTCGCCGCGAGCTTGCCCTGGGCCACGCACTGGATCACCGTCACCGGCCCCATCTGCGCGTCGCCGCCGGCGAACACGCCCGGCCGGTCGGTCATGAGCGCGCCGTTCGCGACGATGGTCTCGCGGCGCGTCTTGCGCATGCCCGGCGTGGTCTCCATCCAGTCGAGGACCGGGGACTGGCCGATCGCGGGGATGACGGTGTCGCACTCGATGGTGAACTCCGAGCCCTCGACCGGGACCGGCCGGCGCCGTCCGGAGGCGTCCGGCTCGCCGAGGGCCATGCGCTGGAACTCGACGCCGCCGGCGCGGCCGTTCTTCTCGATGATCCGGACCGGCGCGGCGAAGAACTCAAGCTTGATGCCCTCGTGCTCGGCGTCGTCGACCTCGGTGTAGTGCGCGCCCATCTCCTTGCGGCCGCGGCGGTACACGACGGTGACCTCCGCGCCGAGGCGTCGTGATGTCCGCGCGCAGTCGAACGTGGTGAACCCGCCGCCGAGGACCACGACCTTGTTGCCGACCCCGACCGGCACCGGGTCGCCCGACGCGTTCTGGCGGAGGTAGTTGATCGCCTCGATCACGCCGGGCAGGCCTTCACCGGGGATGCGAAGCTCGTTGCTGGTCCACGCCCCGATGCCGAGGAAGATCGCGTCGTAGCCCCGGGCGAAGAGGTCATCGATGGTGAAGTCACGCCCGAGCTTCATGCCGCCCTTGAACTCGGCGTCGCGTAGCTGCCACACCGAGTTCAGCTCCTTGTCGAGCTTCACCTTCGGGAGGCGGTACTCAGGGATGCCGTAGCGGAGCATCCCGCCCTGCTTCTCCATCATGTCGAAGACCGTGACCGCGTGGCCTTTGAGCGCGCTGTAGTAGGCGCAGGTGAGCCCAGCCGGGCCGGCGCCGATGACCGCGACACGTTTGCCGGTCGCGGCCTCCTGCGGGAACGGCGTCGGGGCCTGGTCCATCTCCATGACCAGCTCGCCGGTGTAGCCGTGGCACTGGCAGATGGCGATCTCCTCTTCGACCAGACCGCGCCGGCAGACCTCCTGGCACGGCTTCGGGCACACGAGCCCGAGGGCGTACGGGAACGGCAGCACTTCCTTCACCAGGCGCGCGGCCTCGACATGCTGCCCCTTCGCCATGAGCTCGAGGTAGCCGGGGATGTCGATGTGCGTCGGACACCCGACCTGGCACGGCGGCATGCAGTAGGCGTTGTGGTCCGAGAGGATGTACTCGAGATTTTGCTTGCGCATCGAGAAGAGGCCGTCGCTCGTCGCGGTGACCTTCATCCCCGGCTCGACCGCGAGATGGCAGCTCGGCTGCGGTCGATCGAAGCCCTCAATGTCGACGAGGCACATCCGGCAGGCCGCTGCCGGCGCAAGCTTCTCGTCGTCGCAGAGCGTCGGCACGTTGAAGCCGGCCCGCTGCGCCGCGCGGAGGATCGACTCGCCGACGACGGCGGTCACGTCCTGGCCGTCGATCGTGATCTGGCAGACCGGCTGCCCTGAGGGGATCTCGCCGTGGTGCGAGACCGTCGGGATCTGGGACTCGGAGGGGCCGTAATCCTTGATGAGACTCACGGCTGGGCCATCGTCTCGTAACGCCGCGACCGCGCCGGGGCGCACGTGCCGGTCGGGCAGGCGTGGCCGTCGATGTGTGAGCGGTAGTCGGCGGCGAATTCAGTCATCGTCGTTTTGAGGATCGACGCGCTCGTGATCCCGAAGCCGCAGAGCGAGAACTGCTCGAGGTGGTCCGCGAGCTGGCCGAGCCACGGCAGGTCGTCGGCGCGGCCGAGGTCGGAGTAGATCCCCTCGAGGATGCCTTCGACGCGTTTCGTGCCGACGCGGCAGGGGACGCAGATGCCGCAGGTCTCCTTCGCGAGGTAGTCGAAGAGCTTCGCGGCTTCGTTCACGATGCAGACGCCGGGGCCGATGACCCGGATCTGCCCCGAGCCAAGGTGCGTGCCCGCGGCCTTGAGCGACGCGTAGTCGAGGGCGACGCCGGTCCGCGTCGAGTTGAGGATGCCGCCGGTCGGACCGCCAACGTGCAGGCCCTTGAACGTCTTGCCCGTCGCGCCTCCGGCGCGCTCGAGGATCGCGCCGAGGGTCTCGCCGAACGCGACCTCATACACGCCGGGTGATGCGACGGCGCCGGTCACCGAGACGAGCTTCGTTCCGGGCGATGCCTCGGTCCCGACGCGCCGGAAGGCCTCGGCGCCGTCGCGCACGATGAGCGGCAGCGCCGCAAGCGTTTCGGCGCTCGAGACGACCGTCGGACGAAGCAACAGGCCCTGGCGCGCGGGATATGGTGGCCGTTGCCGGGCCATCGCCCGGCGCGATTCAAGCACCGCGAGCAGCGCGGACTCCTCGCCGCCCATGAACCCACCGGGTCCATGCGCGACCTCGATCTCGAGATCACCGAGGGCCGGACGCGCCGCCTCGAGCGCGCGCTCGGCCGCGCGCTTCGCGCTCTCGGCATCAGGACGCAGGTACAGGTAACCGCTCGTCGCGCCCACGGCCGCGGCCGCGATCGCGAGGCCCTCGATGACGAGCTCGGGCTTCTTCAGGAGGATCGCGCGTGCGAGCGGGCTGCCCGGATCGGCGTCGTACGCGTTCGCGACGACGTAGGCGCTGCCGCCGGCAGCCGCGGCGCGGGCGGTCGCGAGCTTGCGCGCCAGCGGGAACCCGGCGCCCCCGCGGCCACGCAGGCCGCTCGCCTCGATGACCCCGATGAGCCGCTCGGGCCCCATCTCGCGGGCGCGGTCGCGCTCGTGGGCCGCGTTGACGTCAGTGTCGAGGATCCGGTACGCGGCGCTAGTCGGCAAACGCGGGCTCCAGCGGGTGCGTCACCTCGTGCTCGTGCAGCTGATCGTGCGACGGCGCGGGGCTTTGCTCCGGCCACAGGCCGGCGATCGCGAGGTTGCCGGTGTAGCGGCGGCCGCCGCGCGGGATCGCGCTGCCCTGGCCGTCCGGCGCGCCGCGGAAGTTCGAGAGCAGCGACGCGGTCGTGTAGAGGTCCGTCATCTGCACGTCGAAGGCGCCCGCGATCCGCTCGGCCGCGCTCCACGGCAGATATCCGTAGGCGTCGTTCGTCGCGTACAGCACGCGGGTCATCCGGTCCGCACCCGCGGGAGTCTCGCGAAGGATGCGGTCGACGATGCCAAGGTCCAGACCGCGCTCCGCCTCGGCGGGCACGGTGAGCACGGCTGGCGACAGCGGACGGCGGTCCCCGTATGGCGCCGTCTGGACCATGCGGATCCGGTAGTACGACGCACGCGGCGCGATCGGCGGCCGCTTGCGGAAGGCGTTGCGGAACGTGTACGAGATCGAGATCGCGCGCGGTGGGCAGGCCTTCTCGCACATGAGGCAGGACTCGCACTTGAAGATGCTCGTCTCCGGCTCGAGGAGCAGCGCGATGAGCCCGCGACTGCGCTCCGGCAACTCGCGCTTCTCGTACGGGTACTTGCGCGTGACGCTCTTTCGCATGAAGACGTGACTGAGCGTCCGCTTCATGCCGTTGAGGATCCCGAGCATCTAGACGGTCACCGGTCCACGTCGCCGAGGACGATGTCAATCGAGCCGAGGATCGCGACGACGTCCGCGACGAGCCGGCCCTGGAGTAGCCACGGGAGGATCTGCAAATTGTTGAACGACGGGCCGCGCATCTTCGCCCGGAACGGATTCGTCGCCGAGCCGCCCGAGCTGATCATGTAGATGCCGACCTCGCCCTTCGCACCTTCGACCGTGTAGTAGGCCTCACCCTTCGGGCACTTCCATACGTGGCCGAGCCGCGCGCGCACCGCTCCGCCAGGGATGTTCGCGATGCACTCGCGGACAATCTCGATGGACCGGCGCATCTCGCCGAGCCGCACCTTGTACCGCGCGTACGCGTCGCCTTCGACCGACGTCACCGACTTGAAGCTCGCAAGCTCCGGATAGACGGAGTACGGGCGGTCCTTCCGGAGGTCCCAGTCGACGCCCGACGCGCGGAGGATCGGTCCGGTGAGCCCGTACTGGGTCGCGACGACTCCCGGGATGCCGCCGACGCCGATCGTCCGCTCGAGGAAGATCTCGTTCGTCTCGAAGAGCTCGACGTAGTCCCGCTCGATATGGCCGGCGAACCGGTCGAGGAACCGCTCGAGCTTGGAGAGCATGCCGGGCGGGAAGTCGTAGAGCACGCCGCCCGGGCGGAAATAATTGAAGTTCATGCGGGATCCGCAGAGCTCCTCGAACAGGTCGAGGATCTCCTCGCGGTCGCGGAAGCAGTACAGCATCGGCGTCGTCGCGCCAACGTCGAGGCCATACGTCCCGAGCCACACGAGGTGCGACGCGCAGCGGGACAGCTCGTCGACGATCACGCGGATGTACTCGGCGCGCCGGGGGACGTCGATCTCGCCGATGGCCTCCATGGCGCCGGCGTAGCAATGCTCTTGAAGCATGTTGGAGACGTAGTCGGCCTGGTCGGCGTACCGGATGCCCTGGTGGAACGTCCGCCACTCGAAGATCTTCTCGATGCCGCGGTGCAGGTACCCCATGACCGGTATGCACTCGATGACCTTCTCGCCCTGGAGCTTGAGCACGAGCCGAAGGACGCCGTGGGTCGAGGGGTGCTGCGGCCCGAGGTTGAGGATGAGCTCCTCGGTCTCGAGGCCCTCGTCGCTCTCGATGACCGGCAGCCGGACCTGCGCCGCCTCCTCGATCGCGGCGCGCTCGCGGTCGATGGTGGTCAGCGCTCAGCCACCCTTGAAAATCTTTTCGCGGAGCCGGAGCACGCCTTCGGTCAATGCCTCGGGCCGCGGTGGGCACCCGGGCACATAGACGTCGACCGGCACGACCGTGTCGACGCCCTGGAGCGTCGCGTAGCTGTCCCAGAACTCGCCGCCGGAGCTGGCACAGTTGCCCATCGCGATTACCCACTTCGGCTCCGGCATCTGCTCGTAGAGCCGACGTAGGCGCGGCGCCATCTTGTGGGTCACCGTGCCAGCGACGATCATCACGTCAGCCTGGCGGGGGCTCGAGCGGAACACCTCGGCGCCGAAGCGCGCGAGGTCGTGGTGCGACGCGGCGCTCGCCATCATTTCGATCGCGCAGCACGCGAGGCCGTAGCCGAGCGGCCAGGGGCTCCGCGAGCGCGCCCAGTTC
>DASUSA010000320.1:0-2592 GCA_036375335.1 Candidatus Limnocylindria bacterium | reverse complement strand
CTGGGCGTAGCCGAGGCGCTGGATCCGCTCACGGAACGCGACGACCCGTGTTGCGGCGGCGGCGTCGCCGGTTGCGGCGATCGGCGCGGTCGCGAGCAGCCCATCGATCGCGGACTTGAGCGGGCCGCGCAGGAGCCCGAAGGCGATGAACGACATCAACGCTCCGGCGACGATCACGACCGACCAGCGCGTGGCGAACGAGAACAGCTCGCGGTTGTGCGGGTTGACGAAGAGCTGGAGGATGCCGGTCGCGATCGTGACCTCGGCCACCCGGATGACGTAGCGCATCTGCCGCGGGCCGATGGCCGCGATGGCCGGACCGCGCGCCGGCATCGGCATCGCCGCGAGCGCCGGCAGCTGGACGAAGATCGTGTAGAAACCGCCGCCGACCCAGAGCACGCCGCTCAGGACGTGCGCCCACTGCACGATGATCCGGCCCAGATCCTCCACGACCCCCGATAATCTAGTCATGGCTCGGGTCGATTACTACGCGGTCCTCGGCGTCACGCGCGAATCGTCGGAAGACGAGATCCGCAGCGCGTACCGCAAGCTCGCGCGCCAGTACCACCCCGACGTGAACAAGGCGGACGAAGCGTCCGTTCGCTTCCGCGAGGTGACCGAGGCCTACGAGGTGCTGGCCGACCCGCAGCGCCGGTAGCGCTACGACATGTTCGGCAGCACCGATGGCGCCGTCGGCTTCGGCATCGACGATCTCTTCAACACGTTCTTCGGCGGCGAGATGCGGCGCCGCGAGCGCGGGCCAATGCGCGGCGCGGACCTCCGCATGCAGCTCGAGATCGAGCTCATCGACGCGGTCCGCGGCGGGGATCGCGGGATCAAGGTCCCGCGGCTCGAGCAATGCGAGCGGTGCGGCGGAGACGGCGCCGAGCCGGGCTCGGCCGTGACGACGTGCGAGCAATGCGGCGGCCGGGGCGAGGTGCGTCAGGTCCAGCAATCGGTGTTCGGCCGATTCGTCAACGTCTCAACGTGTCCGCGCTGCGGCGGGGCGGGGAAGACCGTCGACAAGGTATGCGTGCGCTGCCGCGGCGAGGGCCGCGAGCGCAAGGAGCGCGACATCAATCTCACGATCCCGGCTGGGATCGACGACGGGCAGCAGCTCCGCGTGGCCGGCGAGGGCGAGGCCGGAATGCGGGGCGGTCCGTCGGGCGACCTCTACGTCCTCATTCGGTTGAAGGAGCACCCGCGGTTCAAGCGCGAGGGCGACGATCTCGTGCACGTCCTGCGCATCTCGCCCGCGCAGGCCGCGCTCGGCGACGAACTCGAGGTGCCGACCATCGAAGGCCAGCACGCGGCGGTGCGGGTGCCCGCCGGCGCGCAGCACGGCCAGGCCGTGCGGCTCAAGGGGAAGGGCGTGCCGCATCTGGGCGCGAACGGCCGCGGCGATCAGCTCGTCTACCTCGACGTCGTGATCCCGCGCACGCTGACGAAGGACCAGAAGACGCTCTATCAGAAGCTCCACGCGGCCTCGGGCGCGCCCGAGCAGTCCGACGACGATCGCGGCGTGTTCGACCGGATCAAAGACGCACTCATCTAGCGCATCGGACACCGAGCCCATCCGCTGGCTCGAGGTCGCGGTCCCGGCCCACGCGGAGGCCGTCGAAGCGCTGAGCGAGATCCTCGGTCGGGTCGGCTACAACGGCGTCGCGGTCGAGGAGCCGCTCGAGCCCGGTGCGCTCCACGTGGTGAAGGCGTATCTGGTCCACGACCGCATCGCGCGCATCCGCGTGCGTCGGGTCCGGGACGCGCTCGGCCACCTCCAGGCGTTCGGCCTCGGGCCGATCGGCGACCTCGCCGTCCGCGAGATCAAGGAGGAGGCCTGGCTCGAGACCTGGAAAGCGTCGTTCACACCCATTCGGATCGGGGCGTTCCTTGTGCGGCCCACGTGGTCGGACGCCGATCCCGGCGACGGCGTCGTGCTGTCGCTCGATCCGGGCATGGCCTTCGGCACGGGGCTGCATCCCACCACCCAGGCGTGCCTCCGCGCGCTGTCGCGGATCGAGGTGAGCGGGAAGCGCGTCGCCGACGTCGGCACCGGCTCGGCGATCCTCGCGATCGCGTGCGCGAAGCGCGGCGCGCACCAAGTGGTCGCCCGCGACATCGACGAGGTCGCGGTGAAGGAGGCGCGCGAGAACGTAGCCCGGAACGGCGTCGCGATCGACCTCGCCGTCGGAAGCGCCGCGGATCTCGAGGGCGCGTTCGACGTGGTCGTCGCGAACATCGTCGCCGCGGTGCTGCAAAAGATCGCCGCCGATCTCGCGGTGCATCTCGCCTCCGACGGCCGCCTGGTGATCGCCGGGATCATCGCGACCGAGGAGTCCGAGACGGCCACCGCCTTCAGCGCGCACGGCTTGCGCCCGGTGGCCCGCGACCAAGAGGGGGACTGGGTCTCGCTCGAGCTGACCCGCTAGAACAACGCAGATGCATCGCTTCTTCGTCGACACCGCGCCGGCCGAGCGCGCGTTCCTGACCGGCGAGCAGGCCAGGCAGATCGCGACCGTCCTTCGCCTCAAGCCGGGCGAGCGCATCGTGCTCGTCGCCGACCTCGTCGACCACGAGGTCGAGCTGCAGGCG
>DASUSA010000319.1:0-7720 GCA_036375335.1 Candidatus Limnocylindria bacterium | reverse complement strand
CGATGCGATGAAGCTTTCGGAACGCTCCCCCGCGAGCGCCACGATCGGCCTCTCGGCCTGGATCGGCTCCGGTCCGCTCATGTTCCTGTTCCTTAATGGCTCGCCGGTGTGTCTGATGGCCTGGAGCTTCATGCCCCTGAAGGACCAGGTGCAATTCACGTGGCTTCAGTGGCTCATCTCGGCCGCGCCGCTCGGCGCCATCATCGCCATCGGGTCCTTCGTCGCGATGCGCGTGCTCCTGCCGAGCGGCCCGGTCGCTGCGCCCGCACGCGCGCCGCTCCGTTTGCAGCGGGCGATCCTCGGGCCGCTCTCGCGTCGCGAGGTCGCGGTCCTCGCGATCGTGTCGCTGATGCTGGCCGGCTGGATCCTCGCGCCGCGGTTCCTGTGGCAGCCCGGGCTCGTGGCGCTGATCGCGTTCATCGCGGTCATGGTCGCGATGGGCGTCTCAGACCTCAGGAGCCTCGACTGGGATTACCTGGTGTTCTTCGGCGTCGCGCTGACGGTCGCGGACCTCGCCGATGGCCTTGGCATCGGCAAGATCCTGGGCGACTTCACCGCCTCCTTCCTGAGCCAGCTCGGGCTCGGAGGCGCTGCCTTCGTGCTTCTCGTCGGCGTCCTCACGATCATCGTGAAGTCGCTGCTTGCGGCGGATCAAGCGATCCTCCTGCTCGCCCTGCCGCTGGTCCCCGTGGCGGGCAACATTGGCATCAGCCCGTGGCTGGCCGCAATCGCCATCCTCGCGCTTGGGCTGAGTTGGCATCTCCCTGCGCAATCCCCCGAATACCTGGTCGCTTACGGCGCGACGCATGGTCGCCTCTACTCGCATGGGCAGGCTCGCAAGATGGCATTCACGTACGAGTTGATCGCGCTCGCAGGCCTGGCCCTGTGCCTTCCGTACTGGCACCTGCTCGGTTACCTCTAGCGCGTGCCGGTCACGCTCCCCGCGCGTCTTCGCCAGATCGGCCGCCGCCTGCGCCGCGCGTACGGCGCTCCCCCCGCGCCGCGCCGGCTGCCGCCGCTCGACGAGCTCGTGCTCACGATCTTGTCGCAGAACACGAACGACACGAACCGCGATCGCGCGTACGGAGACCTACGGGCCAAGCTCCCAGCGTGGGAGGACGTCGCCGACGCGCCGCTTCCGGTGATCGAGCGCGCCATCCGCAGCGGCGGGCTCGCGCCCACGAAGGCACCGCGGATCCGCGCGGTCCTCCGCGCGCTGCGCGATCGCGGCATTGCGCTCAATGAGCGGGCGCTCCGCGGCATCCGTCACGACCGGTTGTTCGACCTACTGGTAGCGCTTCCTGGCGTCGGGCCGAAGACCGCAGCGTGCGTCCTGCTGTTCTCGCTCGATCGCCCGTACTTCCCGGTGGACACCCACGTTCACCGCGTCGCGATCCGGCTCGGCGTCGTCGCGCCACGGTCGACCGCGGTGCAGACGCAGGCGCAGCTGCAGGCGGCGCTCGCACCCTCGGAGATGTACGAGGTCCATATGAATCTCATCCGACATGGGCGCCACGTGTGCGTCGCGCTGCGACCGATCTGCTCGCAGTGCGTGCTCAACGACATCTGCCCGAGGGTCGGTGTGGTGCGCGCGCGTTAGTCCGGCAAGAGGGGACTCGCTCGGTCTCCGTTACCGCATCGTCGGCGCATCGCGCCGTAGCTGCGGCCTTGGTGCGGGTCGGGGGCCGCGAATGTGCTCGCCATGGGTGCGGCGCACGTTCGCGCCATGGAGAGAGAGCACATGCAACAGCCCAAGGACAGCGTCACAACACGCTCCCACTACGTAGGGGTGTTCGACGACCGCAATGACGCCGAGCTCGCGGCGCGCGACCTTCGCGAGAAGGGCTTCAAGGACGACCAGATCGGGTACGCCTGGCGTGATGAGTCCGGGAAGACCCATGCCGAAGGCAACAAGGCGGGCCAGATGGCCGCCTCGGGCGCCGGCACCGGCATCGTGCTTGGCGGCGTCATCGGCGCAGCCGCGGCGCTCCTCATCCCCGGCATCGGGCCGGTGGTCTCCGGCGGCCTGCTCGCCACCGCCCTCGCGGGTGGCGTCACCGGCGCAGTCGCCGGCGGCGTTTCTGGTGGCATTGCCGGCGCGCTTGTCGGACTCGGGATCCCCGAGGTCGAGGCGAAGTACTACGACCAGCAGTTCCGCGACGGCCGCACCCTCATGACGGTGAAGGCCGACCAGCGGTACAACGACGCGAGCGACATCGCTCGCCGTCGCAACGGCTACGACTACGAGACGCGGAACGACCGTCCGGTCCGTGAGACCGAGGTCACCGAAGTCAAGCGCTAGTCCCACCGGTTTTTTTCGCGAGAGGAGGCCCGCCGCAAGGCGGGCCTCTTCATGTCTGGCTGCGGCCGATGAGCTCGGGCACGATGGCCGGGTCGGCCATGTCCGGGTCGAGCGGGTAGATCGGCCGCTCGAGGGCGCGATAGGGCAGCCGCGTGATGTGTTGATCCACGCCGCCCGGCGTGAGCGCGATCATCCAGCCCTGCGCGGCGGCGAAGAGGTCGGGCACGAGGTACCCGATCTTCACGACCGTCAGATCGTGGGCCGCCGGATCAAGCCCGAGGTCGGCGAAGTCCGCGAGGTAGTGGTACGGCTTGCGCCGGGTCGTCAGGATCGCCCGGACGCCTCCGGACGCGATCACCGCGATATCGCCGCCGACCGGATCGCCCTCGCGCAGGCGCTGCACCCGACCGTGCAGCGGCGTCGACCACGCTGAGCCGAACGCACCGCCCACTCGTAGGTCGACCTCCGCGCCGGCTCCCGCGCGCACGCAGGCTGCGACCGCAGCCGGATCCACGCAGCTCGCCCAGATCGCGGTCGCCTGTCCCGACACGATCCGCCGATCGGCGAGCAGCCGCTCGAGCATGTACGACGTGTCGCCCGCACCTCCCGCGGTGGGGTTGTCGCCCGAGTCGCTGATGAAGAATGGCCGCGCCGTCCGCGACAGCCCGGCCGCGATGCACCCCTCGGCGTCGGCCGCCGGCACGCTGAAGGCAAAGCTCCCCCGCGCGTCCCAGTACCGCCGCCCGAGCTCGCGTGCCGCGGACCCGATCGCCGCCGCGTCCGTGCCGGTCACGACGACGGCGGCGCTGCACCGCGGCTCGTCGGCCCAGGCGTATCCGATCCAGACCGCGGCATCGATGATCCCGTCGCGGCGCTCCACCTCGCTCAGGCTGCCGTAGATCGAGCGGGCGGGCTCGTCGCGCGTGCAGGCGCGCTCGCCCGGCAGCAGCACGGGGACGCGAACCCAGGCCCGCAGCGGCCGCACGCCGCGTTCGAGGCACCCGACGAGGTTCGCGATCGCGCGCCGCTTCGTGAGCGGCGCGTCATCGTGCGGCGACATCCGGTGCGACGTAGCGAGATCGAGCGCGCCGATCAGCCGTCGCGACATGTTGCCGTGCGGATCCATCGACCCCGAGATGAGGCAGCCAGGGCCGACGACCTCCCGGATCGCCGTCGCGAGGTCGCCCTCGGCGTCGATCATGCCGACGACGGTCATCGCGCCGTGAATGTCGAGGTACACGCCGTCAAGGGGCAGGGCCGCGCGTAGCCCGGCGAGCAGCTCGGCCCTCATCGAGTCGTAGAACGCGCGCTCGACCGCGCCGCCGGGCAGGGCGCGGGCGTGCACGAGCGGAATCCACTCGACGTTCGGTGGCAGCGCGGGGTACTTCCCGAGGAGCGCAGGTCCGCGAACGACCGTGAAGTCCGAGGCGCCGCTGCGGTGGGGGCTGAACGTGCTCGCTTCGATCGCCATGCCGCCGATCGCGATGCGCGGGCTCACAGCCGCGGACCCTAGCCGATGGTGGCTAGAACGGGATCGTGCGGACCAGGGTGCTCTTGAGGCCGAGGGTCGTGCGCAGGAAGCGGTCGCCCTTGAGGTCGGTCCACGCGTCGGTGCCTCGGACCCGAACTGAGATCGGACGGCCGCCGGAGCTCATGTTGAACTCCATCGAGACGAAGTCCCCGATGTCGATCCCGTAGTCCTCGATGATCTGCTCGCGGATCTCGGCTCCGCTGAACGACGCGGACCACAGGGTGTGTGGCATCGGTCCGCGCGCGTCGTACGCGGCTGCCTCCGCCGGGTCCGGCGCTTCAGGGAGGTACGGCCACCCGTCCTGGCACTGCCAGGTGATCCCAACCTTCTGCGCATCGAGCGCACAGCCCACGTTCTCGGTGAAACCGCCGTTGGCCGATGAATAGAGCGCGCGGATCGGCGCGCCGCCGTAGGTGAGGATGAGCCCGGCCGTCGAGGCGACGGCGGCCGTCGTCCGCGCATTCTCGAACGAGTGGCCGCCGTAGCACTGGTCGGCCGTGTCGTCGCGCACGTCCCACGTGCGATCGCCAGCGGTGGATTGCCGCCACGCGGCGTACGTGCGCGCGGTGATCGCCTGTGCGCGGAGCGCCTCCATTTGCCACTGGCTCGGCATCTCGCCAGGGAGCGCGCCAGCCATGTAGTCGTCCGACGACACGTCGTTGACGACGCGGAGCGCCGAGCCGTCGCGCACTTGGAACACCAGCGTGCCGCGGTAGGAGAGGCCCTTCTGGTCGATCGCGATCGGATCCCAGAACTGCTTGGGCGCGAGCGTGAACGACTCGTCCGAATTGAGCCGGGCCGTGCGGGTGCCCGCGTCATCGCGCGCGTACAGCGCGTCACCGTCGGTCCAAACGCGAACGCCTTGGTCCGGACCGAGGTCGAAATACACGACGCTCGGATCGAGCGTGTTGACGAGCCGCATCCCACCGGCGGAGTACGTCCGGGCCACGTCGTCGATCGTGCGCCCGACGCAGCCGGTGGACGGCGCGGAGAGCAGGACGCGGAACGGGTTCGTGATCGGCTGGCTCGCGAGCTGCGCTCCGGGGAAGTACCGGGCAACGATCTGCTCGCCGGTCAGCGTCACGCCGGTCGCGCCCTCGGCCCAGCCCTGCGCGCCCCACTGCGAGAGGCCGATGCCGTGG
Organism: Candidatus Limnocylindria bacterium; assembly: GCA_036375335.1. GTDB lineage: Bacteria > Chloroflexota > Limnocylindria > P2-11E > P2-11E > UBA4735. The sequence goes on along the minus strand of DASUSA010000319.1, from coordinate 2,745 downwards.
CCCCACCCCTTGCCGTAGAGGGTCACGCCGTCTTGCACCCGCACGAGCTCATGCTTTGCGGCGACGGCGTGCCCCGAGAACCAACCGATGCCCTCCTGGACCATGTCCCACGCGAGGATGAAGGTGCCCTCGGCGCGCGGTGCGTGCACGGTGACCGTGACAGCGACCTCCTCGCCCGGCTGGACGTCGTGCGGCAGGATCGCCCGTGCGCCATCCCAAAGCACCGCGACCGGAGTGCCGTCGAGCCAGTGGTAGCCGAGGCGAACGGGCGTCGGACCGCCGGCCGGCCAGGCCTGCAGGCCGGTGTTCAGGACGTGGACCTCGATCGGCACGTCCCCGCCCGGCACGATCGTCGCGGGTGCGGTCGTCGGACCGTACCCGGCGTCGAGGTCGGTCGTCACGCGAAGTGCGAACGCGCCGGGAGCGGCGTCCTGCGAAGAGAACCACGCCTCGCCGTCACGGATGAGGTCCGGCTTGATCGTGTACCTGCCCGTCACGGCCGGAGCCGTGAGCACCATCGCCACCGTCGCGTCGCTGCCCGGGGCGACATCCGTTGGAAGCGCGGAGCGCGGGCCGTCCCACACGACGAGCGTCCCGTCCGAGTCGTACACGTGATACGCGAGCGTCACCGCGTGCGGGCCGGCGCGCTCCCAGGTGTCGTCGCCCTGATTGCGGACCGTGACCGGGATCGCGTGGGTCTCGCCCGGGGCGAGCGGCCCTTGCGGGTAAGCGGAATACACCGCCGTCTGGCGCACGACCTTCGGGTCGAGCCCCTCGATCGTGCCCGTGCTCGGCGGCAGCCCACGTGCGTACGCGACCGCGCGAGAGGCGATGTCACCGACGGCCGTCGCGGCCCGGCCGGTGACGCTGGTCGGGTGGCCACTGGTCATCGCCGCGACCGAAGCGAGCAAGAGAGCCACGATCGCGATCCGCATGAGCAGCAGAGGCCTCCGTCCCATCGTGGGACGGAACGCGGCCCTTGGTCATCGGACACGGACCGTCAAGCGTGCTGATCCGCCGATGATCCAACTGCTGCCTGCTCTGCGATCGACCGGGCCACTGCTTCTCTGGCGACTCGGCGAGGGCCAACACCGTCGGCGAGGAACTGAAGGAGGTCGGCCAGCCGACCGCGAAGCGCTAGGTGCGCATCACGACCGTCGCGTAGCCGGGACTGCCGCTCGCACTGCGGCCACCCGCAGCTTCGGGAACTTGACGCGGAGGTCCGTCGCGTTGACCTGGAACAGGCTCTCGGGCTCCGGTAGGCCGGCGAGCGTGTAGCGCCCGAGCGTCCGGAACGTGATCCCGTCCGATCGCACGACCTCCATCGCGTCGCGCGCCGCGGTCGAGAGCAGGATCTGCCCGCCATGTCCCGCCGAGCACACTCGCGATGCGGTGTGAACGCCGATGCCGACGTAGCCGGTCTCCGCGAGCGTCGTCCGTCCGGTGTGGATGCCGATTCGGACGCAGACCTCGATGTCGTCGGGCCACGTCCGCTCCTGCAGTCCACGCTGGATCGCGACCGCCGCGGCCAGCGCTTGAGCCGGACGGCGGAACGCCGCGAAGAACTCGTCGGCCCGTGCGTCGACCTCGTGTCCGCTCGCCTTCCGCACGGCGCCTCGGATGAGCGTGCGCACTTCACGAAGGAGCCTCGCGTATCCGTCGCCCAGCGTGCGCAGGAGCTCGGTCGAACCTTCGATGTCGGTCATCAGGAACGTCACGGTCCCGCGGGGCAGGCTCGCGACATCCGTCGCGGGCCGGCGGGTCTCGGCCTGCAGCCGCTCATTGCGCAGTTGCCCGTCGAAGAATCCGATCGGCACGATGCCGTACTTCTTCGCCGCCGCGAGCAGCCGTTGCCGCGCTTTCTCGCGCGTGGCGTCGTTCTCGAACGACGTCTGGTCGAAACGCGACAGCGCGTTCCGGACGTGCGACGCGTCGTGGATCGGCAGGCGCCTCCGGCCCTTCGCGTCGATGTAGGCGAACGCGCTGGCGGGGAGCTTGGCCCGGGCGGTGGCGCTGAGCGACGGCACCGCTCGATTATTCGCCTTTCGCTCGGCCGCCGGTCCTATGCTGCCCGCGCCCGGAGACGGGACAACGCGTTTGGAGGCCACCGTGAACTGGATCGCCGTCATCGCGGCCGCGGTCGTGAGCATGATCTTGGGCTCGCTCTGGTTCTCGCCGATCCTGTTCCAGAAGCCATGGGTCGCGATGCGGGTCGACAAGAACGCGATGAGCGGCGTCGCGAGCCCGATGCTCTATGTGATCACCGCTGTCGGTGCGCTCGTCTCCGCGATCACGCTCGACTGGCTCATCAGCCTCGCCGGTGGGAGCACGCTCGTCGGCGGCGCGATTATCGGCCTCTACGCCGGCCTCGGCTTCGTCGCCCCGGCGATCCTCTCGGACAACCTTTTCAACGAGCGGCCGTTCAAGCTCTATTTGATCGTCGCCGGCTTCCCGGTCGTGTCACTGCTTCTGATGGGCGCGATCATCGGCGCGCTTGGCGCCTAGCCGGTCACGGATCCACCTGGCTCGACCAGGTCGCGGCGAGCTCGGCCGAGCAGAACACCATGCCCGTGCCGGTGGACTTGAAGTTCAAGTCGTAGATCTTTGGGCCGGCGGGGACGTCCACGCGCACGTGGCGAATGAAAGACCCCGCGCGCCGCGTGCATTCACGGTGACGCTGGTCTGCGTTCCGCTGTCCGCCACGATCGAAGGCGTACCGACGAGCGCGAAGCGACGAGTCCCCTC
>DASUSA010000318.1:0-6334 GCA_036375335.1 Candidatus Limnocylindria bacterium | reverse complement strand
CTCTGGCACCATGAGCACCTCACCACGGGAGGTGCGGGATGCCGTCGACGCGCGCGAAGAAGGCCACGGCAGCGGCGCTGAAGGCGAAGGCCCAGAAGTGGGTCTACCTGTTCGCCGGCGGCAAGGCCGAGGGCAACGCGGAGATGCGCGCGCTCCTCGGCGGCAAGGGCGCCGGCCTTGCTGAGATGACGAACGCGGGTCTTCCCGTGCCCTCAGGCTTCACCATCACCACCGCGGCGTGCAACGCGTACTTCCAGAACGGCAAGAAGCTCCCGCCCGGACTCTGGGATCAGGTCGAGCGCGGCCTCGCGACCGTCGAGAAGGCCACGAAGAAGAAGCTCGGCGACCCGAAGGACCCGCTCCTTGTGTCGGTGCGCTCCGGCGCGGCGATGTCGATGCCCGGGATGATGGACACCGTCCTCAATCTCGGGCTCAACGACCAGAGCCGGCAGGGGCTCGCGACGCTCACGAAGAACGAGCGGTTCGCCTGGGACGCATACCGGCGATTCATCTCGATGTTCGGGCGGATCGTGCTCGACATCGACGCGAAGAAGTTCGACGACGCCCTCGAGAAGCGCAAGCACGCGAGGGGTGCGAAGTCGGACACCGACCTCGGCGCCAAGGACCTGGCCGCCCTGGTCGACGAGTTCAAGGCCATCGTGAAGAAGGAGACCCGCAAGCCGTTCCCGGCCGAACCGCACGAGCAGCTGCGTCTCGCGGTCGAAGCGGTGTTCGGCTCGTGGTTCGGCCAGCGCGCGAAGGACTACCGGAAGCAGTTCAAGATCTCGGACGACCTCGGCACCGCATGCAGCGTGGTGACGATGGTCTTCGGCAACATGGGCGACGATTCCGGCACCGGCGTCGCCTTCACCCGCGACCCGAACACGGGCGAGAAGAAGCTGTACGGCGAGTACCTCACGAACGCGCAGGGCGAGGACGTCGTGGCCGGCATCCGCACGCCCGCGAAGATCGAGCACATGAAGCGCGATATGCCGAAGGCCTATGCGGAATTCGAGAAGATCGCGCAGCGGCTCGAGAAGCACTACCGCGACGCGCAGGATCTCGAGTTCACCATCGAGCGCGGGAAGCTGTACATGCTGCAAACGCGTTCGGCCAAGCGGACGGCGCGGGCTGCGATGAAGATCGCCACGGACATGGTGAAGGAGAAGCTCATCACCAAGGACGAGGCGATCCAGCGGGTCGACCCGCTGCAGGTCGAGCAGCTTCTCGTGCCCGGCTTCGATCCAAAGGCCGTCGAGCAAGCGCGCAAGGATGGTCGGTTCCTCGCAAAAGGCCTCAACGCATCGCCCGGCGCCGCGACCGGACGCGCGGTCTTCGACGCCGATCGTGCGGTCGCCTTGAAGGGCCAGAAGCAGCTGGTCGTGCTCGTGCGGCCGGAGACATCGCCGGACGATTTCCACGGGATGATCGCGGCCACCGGGATCCTCACCGCCCGCGGCGGATCGACGTCGCACGCGGCGGTCGTCGCTCGCGGGCTCGGGCTCCCGTGCGTCGCCGGGGTCGCGGCGCTCCAGATCGACTTGCAGAAGCGCGAGATGCGGGTCGGCGAGGTCGTGATCAAGGAAGGCGACGCGATCTCCATCGATGGCACCACCGGCGAGGTCTTCGCCGGGGAGCTGCCGACGAATCCGCCGAACTACCAGAAGGAGACGGAGCTGATCGAGCTCCTGTCGTGGGCCGACAAGCGCCGCCGGCTCGGGGTGTGGGTGAACGCCGACACGCCGGGCGAGTGCATCGAGGCTCGCAAGCTCGGCGCGGAGGGCGTCGGCCTCGCGCGCACCGAGCACATGTTCCGGCAGGCCGAGCGCCTCCCGTACGTGCAGGACATGATCATGGCCGACAGCGAGGCTGGCCGGAAGACCGCGCTCGCGAAGCTCCTCCCGTTCCAGCAGGGCGACTTCCGCGAGATGTACAAGGCCATGGACGGACTGTCCGTCGTCATCCGGCTCATCGACCCACCGCTTCACGAGTTCCTCCGCGAGTTCGCTGACGTCGACATCGACATCGCCGTCGCCGAGGCGACGGGCAAGGACGGTCCGGACATCGAGGCGAAGCGGAAGATCTGGCGCCGGCTCGAGCAGATCCACGAGGACAACCCGATGCTCGGCCTGCGCGGCTGCCGGCTGCTCCTTGTGTATCCGGAGATCCTCGAGATGCAGATCCGGGCGATCCTGGGCGCTGCTGCCGACTCAGCGGAAAAGGGCGTCAGCGCGAAGCCCGAGATCATGATGCCGCTGGTGGGCACGATGGGGGAGCTCGATCGGTTGCGCACGCAGGTCATGGACGTTGCCGCGGCGGTCGAGAAGGAGCGCGGACGCAAGATCCCGTTCAAGTTCGGGACGATGATCGAGATCCCGCGCGCGTGCATTATCGCCGACGAGATCGCGACGCAGACCGAGTTCTTCTCGTTCGGGACGAACGACCTCACCCAGACCGTGCTCGGCATCTCCCGCGACGATGCACAGAAGAGCTTCCTCACGCGGTACGTCGAGCAGAAGATCATCCCCGACGACCCGTTCCAGGTCATCGACCGCGACGGCGTCGGCGCGATGATGCGGATGGGCGTGGAGCGTGGCCGGAAGACGAAGCCCGATCTGAAGATCGGCATCTGCGGCGAGCACGCCGGCGAGCCGAGCTCTGTCGCGTTCTGCCACGACATCGGCCTCACGTACGTGTCGCCCTCGACGTATCGCGTGCCGGTCGCGCGGCTCGCCGCGGCGCAGGCCGCCCTCGCGACGAAGGAGCGGGACCGCTAGCGGCGCCGGCCGTCCATCCGGATCGTCCACGGCTCGATCGCGTCGATCACCAGGTGCGACGGGATCCAGGGGTCGCGCGCGAACGCGGCACGGACGGCCTCCGCCGATTCGGCCTCGACGACGATGGCGACCCGACGTTCGTCCGCGAGCGGTCCGCCGAGGACAATGGTCCCCGCGTCCACCAGGGCATCCATGTACGCGGCGTGGGCCGGCCAGCCAGTCTGATGCTCCATCGGCCGGGATCGGTCCCAGCTTGGTCCGGACCGGCGCTCCAAGACCAGGAAGATCGCCATGAGCGCACGCTAGCGCGCCGGCCCGAACTGGCGCAGCGGTCCAGTAACCTGTACCCGCGATGGCCAGCGTGACGGATATCACGGCGCGACTCTCGCGGACCAAGTCCGTGGCCGCGCTCCGCATCCGCGAACGTCAGGAAGAGGCCGAGCGCACGTCGCTAGCGCCGTACGCGACCAAGAGCAGCGACGCCATGCGCGACCATCCCGAGGAGCCGTCGGCCACCCGGACCGCGTTCCAGGTCGACCGTGACCGGATCGTGCATTCGAAGGCGTTCCGCCGCACGAAGCACAAGACCCAGGTGTTCCTCGCCCCGGTGGGCGACCACTACCGCACGCGGCTGACCCACATCCTCGAGGTGAACTCGATCGGTCGAGCCATCGCGACGGCGCTGCAGCTCAACGAGGACCTCCTCGAAGCGATGGCCCTCGGTCACGACATCGGCCACACCCCCTTCGGCCACGTTGGTGAGGAGCTCCTCGCGCGATTCCTGCCCGAGGGCTTCCGCCATAACCAGCAGAGCGTGCGGATCGCGGAGCGGATCGAGAAGAACGGCAAGGGCCTCAACCTGACCCACCAGGTGCGCGACGGGATCCTCAAGCACTCGGCGCCCACCGAGGGCGGCCTCGAGACGCCCTCGTGGGGCGTCCCTGAGACGCCGGAGGGCTGGGTCGTCCGCTACGCCGACAAGATCGCGTACCTGCACCACGACATCGACGACGCGATGCGTGCCGGGATCATCGGCGAGGACGATCTGCCGAAGGACCTGCGCGACGCACTCGGCCACGACCGTTCCGAGCGGCTCGACACGATGGTCTACGACGTGATCGTCCACTCGTTCGGCCAGCCCGAGGTCGGACTCTCCCCGGAGGTGCTCGAGGCGACGAACGCGCTGCGCGACTGGATGTTCGACAACGTGTATCTCGCCGGTCCCGCGAAGACCGAAGACGAAAAGGCCCAGGGCGTCCTCCTGGGGCTGCTGCAGTACTTCGAGGCGCACCCCGACCGGATGCCGCGGGAGTTCCAGGGCATCGCGGACGAGGATGGCGTGAAGCGAGCGGTGGCCGATTACGTCGCCGGAATGACCGACGCGTACGCGCTCGACACCTACGAGAGTTTGTTCATTCCAGCTGCCTGGAGCCGCCGCTAACCGTTACCCGAACGTGATCGGGGCACGAAACCTGCAGCCAGCGGAGGCGATGTCCCTGGTTAGCCACGTCCCAGTGACCCCGCCAGCCCCGCCGGTGACCCTGTCGGCGACGCCCCTCAGATCGCACATCGTCCGCTACTACGAGCGCGACGAGTCCCTGATCTCCGAGATCGGCCAGCTCGTCGGTGCCGGTCTCGCGGCCGATCAACCGGCCATCGTGATCGCCACGCCGACGCACCGTGACGCGCTCGAGCGTCGCCTGAACGCCGAGCGGATCGACACGTCCGGCGCCCGACGCTCAGGACGCTACGTGCCGCTGGACGCAGGCGAGACCCTGGCCCGCATCAGCACCGAGGGGTGGCCGGACCCGGTGAAATTCGGGGAGATCGTGGGCGGCATCGTCGGCCGCGCGGCGGCGCTGAGTCCGGCGGGCCACGTCGTGGCATTCGGCGAGATGGTCGCGCTCCTCTGGGCGGAGGGCCGCAGAGACGCGGCGATCCGGCTCGAGGAGCTCTGGAACGATCTTGCGAAGAGCCATTCGTTCGCCCTGCTCTGCGCCTACCCGATTGCAGCGTTCGGCGCCCACGCCGATGGGGCCGCGTTCGCCTCGGTGTCCGAGCGGCATGGTGAGGTCCTGCCGACCGAAGCATTCACCGACCTCGGCGAGACGGTCGACCGGCTGCGCGAGGTCGCGGCGCTCCAGCAGAAGGCGGCCGCGCTCGAAACAGAGCTGGCGCGGCGGCGGACGCTCGAACAGGAGCTGCAGGCCAAGGTCGAACAGCTCGCCGATGTCGATCGTCGCAAGGACGAGTTCCTCGCCATGCTCGGACACGAGCTACGGAACCCGCTCGCTCCCGTGAGCGCTGCGCTCGAGGTGATGCGCCTCCGCGCAGACGATCCGCAACGCGTCGGTAACGCGCGCGCGGTCGTCGAGCGCCAGATCGCTCACATGACCAGGCTGGTCGACGATCTCCTTGACGTTTCGCGGATCACACGCGGACAGATCGAGCTCAGGAACGAACCGGTCGCTCTCGCCGCCCTCGTCGAGCGAGCGGTCGAGGTCGCGCGCCCGATCATCGATGAGCGTGGGCATCGGCTCACCCTCGAACTGCCTCCGGACCCGGTCACGTTCCGTGGCGATCGCTCGCGCCTCGAGCAGGTCCTGTCCAACCTCCTCTCGAACGCCGCCAAGTACACCGACGTGGGGGGACGGATCTGGTTCCGGGGGCTCATCGATCGGGATCACCTGGTCCTATCGGTGCGCGACAACGGGGAGGGACTCTCACCGGATCTGCGCAGCCGCGTGTTCGACCTCTTCGTGCAGGGGCCCGATACGCGGTCAATGGCCCGCGGTGGCCTTGGGCTCGGTCTCACCTTGGTCCGGCAGCTCGTGCAGCTCCACGGCGGCACGGTAGAGGCGCAGAGCGACGGACCGGGCAGCGGCAGCGAGTTCGTCGTCCGCCTGCCCTACGTTGCGGCGGCTCCAGCGACCGCCGGCCGTGCGCCGCGGCTCGACGCGTCCGGCCACGGTCGACGGATCCTGGTCGTCGACGACAACGTCGACGCCGCCGAGGCGCTCGCCGAGCTGCTGCGTGAATACGGGCACACCGTTCGGACCGCTCATGGGGCACGCGCGGGGATCATCGAGGCGCTCGGGAGCCGGCCAGAGATCGTGCTGCTCGACATCAGCATGCCGGACGCCGATGGCTACGAGGTCGCGTCCCGGCTGCGCGCGGAGCTACCGGCCACGACGCTCGTCGCCTTGACCGGCTACGGCGAGCAGCGCCATCGCGACAAGTCGCGCGCCGCAGGCTTCGACCACCATCTCACGAAGCCCCTCGACACCGGCGCGCTGGAGAAGCTGCTCTCGCGGCCGAACTGAACCCGCGGGGCCTGAACGATCGCGGCGATACCGTTAGTAGTCGTGCCGGGTGATTTCGACCTCGTCAAGGAACGCGTGGACATCGTCCAGCTGGTCGGCGAACGCGTGCACCTGCGCAAGGCCGGCCGCTCGTACAGCGGGCTCTGCCCGTTCCACGCGGAGAAAACGCCGTCGTTCAGCGTCGATCCCGAGCGACGGACGTTCCACTGTTTCGGCTGCGGCGAGCGGGGCGAT
>DASUSA010000317.1:0-10432 GCA_036375335.1 Candidatus Limnocylindria bacterium | reverse complement strand
GACGCCGCCGCGCCCGAGCCCGCGCGACCCGCGGCCCTCCACGACATCGAGATCGGCTCGCCGGTGCTCGTCGACGGCGTGACCGAGCCAGGCACGCTCCTCGGGATCGACGACAAGGGGATCGCCGAGGTCGCCTCGGGCCCGTTGCGTCTCCGCGTGCCGCGGGCCTCGCTCCGGCCGGCCCCGCGGCAGGCCGAGCCGATCCGGTCGACGCGCACCGTGGTGCAGGGCGCGACCCAGAACGTGCCGCTGCAGCTCGACCTTCGCGGCGCGCGCGCCGAGGAGGCTCTCGCGGAGCTCGACCGGTACCTGAACAACGCGGCAGTCGCCGGGTACGACCGCGTCCGCGTCGTGCACGGGAAGGGCACCGGCGCGCTGCGCAACGCGGTCCGCGAGGCGCTGGCGGCGCATCCGCTCGTGCGCGAGCAGGCGTCCGCGGCCGCGAATGAGGGCGGGGATGGCGCGACGATCGTCCGGCTGTGACGCCTAGCCGAGCGGCTCCATCGTGATCCCAGCGTCAGCGAGCGCGGCCTCGATCGCCTGCTCGTCGTCACGGCCGACGCCCGCGTCGAGCAACTGGCGACGCAGCGCGGGGTGCGGGCCGGGGATCGCGGCGGCGTCGAACCACCGCGCGTCGCCGCCGGGCTCCGGGGCGAGCGTCCCGGTCGCCAAGCCGCGGAACATGAGGACGGTCAGGTCGTAGCCATCGCCGCTGGTGCGGTAGCCGGTCACATAGCTCGCGTCGCTCATCGTCAGTCCGGTCTCCTCGCGCACCTCGCGCACGAGGGCGTGGACCGCGCTCTCGTCCTCGCCGGCGTGGCCGCCTGGGAGGAGCCACGAGCCGGCGAGCGGACCGCCGATCTGCTTCACCAAGAGCACGCGGCCGCGCTCGTCGGTGATGAGCGCGATCGCCGCGACCGGCACTAGGGTGTCTTGGTCGGCTGTGCGGTCGGGCTCGGGACCGGCGTGGGCGTCCGGCCGGGCGGTGTGATGATCGGGATCGTGTTCGTGGGCAGCCCACTGCCGCTCGGACGTGGCGCCGTCGGCGACGGTGTGCCCGCCGACGCGGTCGGGCTCGGGCTCGGGCACTGCCCGCTCGGCGGGAACAGATTCCAGGAGTAGCGGCCGTAGCTGCGCCCGCCGGCGATCGCTTCGGTGATCCACTGATCGGTGTACGGCTTCCAGGCCGCCGGCCCGACCTCTTTGATCTGCATCGCGACACGCTGCTGACCGCCGGCCGCGGCACACCCCGCGGTGTACCAGTCGTCGACCTTTCGCGGTTCGGTGCCCTTGACGAAGATCTCCTTCGTCGAGAACGGCGTGAGACTCGAAGGCAGGAGTCCCGAGCCATACCCGCCGAACGCACCGGGGGCGGTCACGACGCTCGCATCGACGATGTTGGCCGGGCGCTTCCAATCGGTGGCCGGGAAGTCAGCAAAGATTTCCTTCATGTAGTCCCGCCAGAGCAGCCCGGGACCGATGGCCGATGAGATGCCTTCCATGACCTCGCCGTTGCTGTTGCCCATCCACACGCCTGTGACAAGCGTCGGGGTGAAACCGACCGCGTACACGTCCTTCAAGTTGTCGGTCGTCCCGGTCTTGAGACCCGCCGGCCGGCCGATGTTCGTGAAGCCGCCGAAGATGAAGTCCCGGTCCGGTTGGGTCGTGTCCTTCAGGATGTCGACCATCACGTAGGCGGTGTTCTCGTCGAGCACACGCTTCTGTTGGTAGTCCTTGTGCTCCCAGATGACCTTGCCCTGGGAGTCCTCGACGCGAAGGATGAACGTCGGGTCGACGTGCACGCCGAGGTTCGCCACGGTGCCGTACGAGTTCACCATGTCGATAAGCTTCACCTCGGCCGCGCCGAGCGTCAGCGAGAGCCCGACCTTCGAGGTGTCGATCGGCGTCGTGATTCCGAGGTCGTGCGCGGTCTGGATCGTGTCGTCGATCCCCGAGTACTGCTGCAGGAACTTGATCGCCGGGATGTTCCGGGACTCGCGGATCGCCTGCCGCATTGTGACCGGTCCGTGGTACTGAAGGTCCGCGTTCTCCGGGCAGTAGCCGCACTGCGGATGGAAGCCGCCGCCCGATACGACCGCAGGTGACGCCTTGCCGTCGAAGTCGGTCCGCGCATCCACGACGACGGTCGCGGCCGTCGCGCCCTTCTTGAGTGCGGTCAGGTAGTTGAAGACCTTGAACGAGGACCCAGGCTGGCGGACGCCGATGCCGGCAACGTCAAATTGCCCTTGGACCTTCGGATCGGCGCGGTTGTTGTAGTCGACGGATCCGACGTACGCGAGAACCTCGCCGGTGCGCGTGTCCAGCGAGACGAGGGCGGCGTTGTTCACGTTGCTGCCGTCCTTCAGCTTGCCGACCTGATCCTTCACATGCGCCTCAGCGGCCTGCTGGAGGCGCCAGTCCAGCGAGGTGATGACCTTGAAGCCGCCGCGGGTCACCGCGCCCTCATCGCCACCGAGGATCTCGGTCAGCTGATTGCGCACCTGGAAGACGAAGTGCGGCGCCTCGATCGTCGCCACGGTCGCGCCGATGGTCTTGATCGGCGCCGCGTTGGCGGCGTCCTCCTCGGATTGCGAGATCATCCCGAGGCTCTGCATCTGATCGAGGACGTATGCGCGGCGGTCGGTCGCACGCTGGGTGTTCTCGGCCTTCGACGGATCGAGGATCGAAGGCAGCTGGGGCAGCCCGGCCAGCAGCGCGGCCTCCGGCAGGGTGAGCGTGCCCAGGTCGGCCTTCCCGAAGTACGACTGCGCGGCGGCCTTCACGCCGTACGCCTGGTTCCCGTAGTAGATCTGGTTGAAGTACAGCTCGAGGATCTGCTCTTTCGAGTAGGTTCGGGTGACCTCGACCGAGAGGATCGCCTCACGGATCTTCCGCGTGATCGTGTTCTCGTTGCCGACGAGCCGGAGCTTGACGAGCTGCTGCGTGATCGTCGACGCGCCGCCTGCACCGGAGTTGGAGTGCGTGAGATCGGCGACGGTGGCCCGCGCGATGCCGAGCACGTCGACGCCAGGGTTCGTGAAGAACGAGTGGTCCTCGGACGCGATCGTGGCGTTGATGAGGACCTGGGGGATGTCCTTGTATTGGACCAAGTCCCGGCGCTCCTCCTCGAACTGGTACAGGAGCTCCTTCCCGTCGCGGTCGTAGACCTTGGTCGACTGCGCGAGCGGGGCCTTGCCGATGTCCTGGGCGGACGGAAGGTCCTTGGTGAAGAACGCGAACGCGATCAGGCCGCCCACCACAGGCAGGCCGACAAAGGTGATCAGGAGAGCGATCAGCACCGGCGACAGGACCGTGACCTTCGGACCCAAGCTCTTCCTCTTCGGCTTGTCGTCCCGATACGGTCCACGACGGAACGCATGATCGCGTGTCATCGAACGCGGAATGCGTCAATCCTAGACTGAAGTCCATGCCCATTCGCCCCAGCGAGCGCGAGCTCGATGAATTTCTCACGCGCGGGATGTCCGAGGTCATCGTTCGCGACGACCTGCGCCGGCTGCTCGCGTCCGGCGAGCGTCGGCTCCGTATCAAGCAGGGATTCGACCCGACGCACCCGAATCTCCACATCGGACACTCCGTTGGACTACGGAAGCTCCGCAAGCTCGCCGAGTGGGGCCACGAGATCGTGCTCATCGTCGGCGACTGGACGACCCAGATAGGCGACCCGACCGACAAGGACGAGACCCGCCCCACGCGCTCGCACGACGAGGTCATGACGAACGCGCGGACGTACATCGACCAGTTTCATCGCGTCGTGCCGAAGGAGAACTCTCGGGTCGTCCTCCAGAGCGAGTGGTTCGGCAAGTTCGGGCTGCGCGATGTGATCGACCTCGCCTCGCGCTTCACCGTGCAGCAGATGCTCGCACGCGAGGAGTTCCGGAAACGGCAGGCCGCGGGGACGCCCATCCCGATCAAGGACATCCTCTACCCGCTGCTGCAGGCGTACGACTCCGTCGCGATAGAGGCGGACGTCGAGGCGGGCGGCACGGACCAGCTGTTCAACCTGCTCGCCGGCCGCGAGCTGCAGGCGATGGTCGGGCAACGGTCGCAGAACATCTACGTCCATCACCTGCTCGAAGGCCTGGACGGCGAGAAGATGAGCAAGTCGAAGCCCGCGACGGCGATCTGGTTCACCGATGCGCCGACTGAGATGTTCGGCAAGGTGATGTCCATCCGCGATGACCTCATGCCCCACTATTTCGAGTGGGCCACCGAGCTGCCGATGGACGAGGTCCGCGCGATTACCGACGGCCTGGCAGCGGCGACCATCCACCCACGCGAGGCGAAGGAACAGCTCGCGCGCCGGATCGTGACTGAGATGCATTCGGCCGCGGCGGCCGACGAAGCGGCGGCCGCGTTCGGCAAGCAATTCCGCGAGGGCGAGGCGCCCGCGGACATCCCGGATGTACGCGTCGCGAAGGACGGTGCCACGGCAGTCAACGTGGTCGACCTGCTCGTCCGGGCCTCGCTCGTGAAAAGCAAGGGCGAGGCGCGCCGCCTCGTGGAGCAGCGCGGCGTCAAGATCGACAACGCGGTCGCGGGGCTGGACACGGAGCTCGCCTTCACCGGCACGCCGGTGGTCCAGTACGGCAAACGCAAGTACGCGCGCATCACCTGGGGCTAGCGGATGAGGCGGTCCGTCGCGGTCGTGCCGTTCGGTGCTCGATCCGCTGATCCGCGCGCGGGCGCGTGGGGCCGCCAGATCGCCCGGCGGCTCGTCGATGCCTTCGCCGACCACCCGGCGCTCGACCTCAAGCCGGTCTTCCTCGTCGCGATGGGGGACCGGCCTTCCGACACCGGATATCTCGTGTTCGGCTCGACGCCGGACCCGGCCCTCGCCGCGCAGTACGGCGCATCGCTCGGCACGACCCACGCCCTCGTCGGCATCCTGCGCTCCGACGGGATCGATCGCGTGCTCCAGGCCACCCTCGTCGACGTGGCGTCGAAACGCGCGATGGCGACGCTCGCGCACCCGATCGACCCGGGCGCGCTTGCCCGCGCGGAGCCCGCGCTCGCGAGCTGGCTGGCAACGGCACTCGATACGGACGCTCCGCCGCCGGCGCCGGCGATGGCCGAAGGGGTGTACGCCGCCCTGCTCGAGGGGATGGACGAGGAGGTGAACGCCACGCTGCTCTCGGCGAGCGACGTCGGCGCCGCGGGCGAGGCCCGTGGGCGCGCGGCGGCGCGCTACCTCGCCGCGCTACGCGCCGAACCTGCGGCGACGCCGGCGGAAGAGCGGATCCTCGTGCTCGCCGCGGAGTCGCTCGAGCGCGGTGACGAGGCGACCTTCGTCGAACCGCTTGAGACGCTCACCGAGCTTGCCCCGCGCTCGTGGCGCGGCCACTACCTGCTGGGCGAGCTGCGCCGGCTCTCTGGCGATACGAGCGGGGCGGTCGTCGCGTTCGAGCACTCCGACGCCCTCCATCCGCTGCGCGACGCCGACAGCATCCGCCTCGCGGAGCTGTATCTCGATGCCGGCGCGGAGAGCTCGGCGCGGTCGCGGTTGCGCCGCATCAAGCCCGCCAGCAACGAGTACGCACACGCGCAGGACGTCATCGGCGTGCTCGCCGTGCAGCACGGCGATCTCGACGAGGCCGCAGCGGCGTTCGAGCGTGCGCTCGAGGCGGGATCACGTGACGGCGCGACGCTCGCGCGGCTCGCCCATGTCCTCGCTGCGAAGGGCGACGTCGCGAGGGCGATCGAGCGGTATCGCGAGTCGCTCGCGTTGGCCGAATCGGGCGACGCGCGACTCGGGCTCGCGCGCGCGCTCGTGACGTCAGGCGATCGCGACGCAGCGGCGTCGGAGCTGGAGACGGTGCTGCGCACCGCGACGGTCGGCGAGACCGCGGCGAACGCACGCCGACTGCTGCTCGGACTCCGCAGGCACGATCTCGAGGAGCAGCTCGAGCGCGCGGGGCAGGCGGCCGTTGCGGGACCGGACGAGGCTCTCCGGGCGGCCATGGCGGACCTCGACACGGTCGTCGCAGCCGAACCAGCATTGTGGGAGGCGCACTTCGCGCGTGGCCTGATCGCTCGCCGCAGCGGCGACGCGGCTGCCGCTGAGCGAGCATTCACTCGCGTGCTGGAGCTCTGGCCCGATCAGCCGGACGCCCTGCACGAGCTGGGTGTCGCGTTGCTGATGGCCGACCGGACCACGGACGCCGTGCCGTTGCTCGACGCGGCGGCGCGCCTCCGGCCGGAGGACGCCGGCTACATCGCCGACGCGGGGTTCGCCCAGCTGCGCGCGGGGAACCTGCCCGCCGCCCGTGAGCGTCTCGCCCACGCGTGCGAGCTCGATGCGGACGATCCGATCACCAAGGCGTACCTGCTCGAGCTCGCCCGCGTCGAGACCCCCGGCCGGCCGAACTGATGGCGAAGCGCGTCGTGGTGGTCGGCGGCGGGTTCGCCGGGTTGCATTTGGTCCGCCGGCTCGAGCGGATCTTGAAGCCGGGCGAGCTCGAGCTCACCCTGCTGGACCGCCACAACTACCACCTGTTCACGCCGCTGCTGTACCAGGTCGCGACCGGCGAGCTGCCTCCGCACGCGGTCGCGTACCCACTCCGCCTCCCGACCGCGCACGCCAGGCAGCGATTCGTACAAACGGAGGTCGAGGGCGTCGACCTCGAGCGACGTGCGGTGAGGACCGCGGACGGCGACTTCGGCTACGACCACCTCGTGCTCGTGCCGGGCAGCGTCACGAACGATTACGGCATCGCCGGCGTCGCAGAGCATGCGCTCCCGATGAAGAGCCTGGAGGACGGCCTGCTCGTCCGCAAGCGCGTGCTCGAGACGGTCGAGAACGCCGCGCGCGAACCCGATCCGGAACGGCGGCGGGCGTTTCTGTCGTTCGTGATCGTCGGCGCGGGTCCGGTCGGTGTCGAGCTCGCCTCATCACTGCGCGATCTCATGGATCACTCGCTGCGGGCGATGTACCCGGAGCTCGACCTGGTGCGCGATGCGAAGATCACGCTCATCGACGCGGGCGCCCGCGTGCTCCTCGGGATGGATCCGCGCCTGGCGCGCATCGCGATGAAGCGCCTGGGCGAACAGCGCGTGACCGTCGTCCTGAACACGCTCGTGTCCGAGGTGGGCGAGGGAGTTGTCCGCACGAAGGACGGCAAACAGTTCCGCGGCGGCACGATCGTGTGGGCCGGCGGGGTGCGGACCCATCCGCTCGTCGCCGGACTTTCCGGCGTGACACTCTCGAAGGACAAGCGGCTCGTCGTCGACCAGACGTTCCGCGCCGGCGGGCGCGACGACCTCCTCTCGTTTGGCGACGCCGCGTACTTCGAGCACCTCGGCAAGCCGCTCCCGCAGCTCGCCCAGGTCGCGGTGCTCCAGGCGCCGGCCGTGGCGCGCGATCTCGCTCATCTCGTCCGCGGCGAGCCACTCGAGCCGTTCCTATACCACCGCAAGGGCGACCTTGTGGCCCTCGGTCGCACCCATGCTGGCGCGGAGCTGTCGCGGTTCGGCGACATCGTCCTCGGCGGGTTGCCGGCCTGGACGGTCTGGCGCGCTAACTACCTTATGCAGCTGCTCGGCGTGCGCAATCGCTCCACGCTGTTGCTTGAATGGCTGCTCTCATATTTCTTCACGCGGATGGTCGCCGACACGCCCTGACGTCGCGGGCTACCATCCGGCCGTGGCCACGATGGTCCAGAAGACCCGGATCCCGCTCGAGGAGCTCGCCGCGCTCCCGACGCTCTACCACTTCGAAGTGTCGAACCGCGGCGATAAGGTCGCGTACTACTCAGACAGCTCGGGCCGTATCGAGCTCTACATCCTCGACCTCGCGTCCAAGGCCGTCACCCAGCTGAGCCACGGCGAGGTGCCGCGCGCGCTGCGCTCCTTCTTCATCTGGGATCCGACCGACAACTACCTCGTCTTCGCCAAGGACAACGCCGGGGACGAGCAGCACGACCTGTATCGCATCGACGCAAAGACCGGGGCGGTGAGCCGCCTCACCCACGACCCGAAGGCCGAGGAGCACGCCGTCGACTTCTCGCCGGACGGACGGGCTATCACGGTGAACACGAACCGCCGTCGCCCGGAGTCGCCCGACAAACCGGGACAGATGAACCTTTGGATCATGAACGCCGACGGCTCGGATCTCCGGCCGCTGACGAACTTTGCGGCGCCCGCGTTCGGCGGCCGCTTCAGCGAGGACGGCAACAGGCTCGCATTCACCTCGAGCGAGGAGCCGCCGTCGACCAAGAACCAGGATGGCTACGTCATCAACCCGGACGGCACCGGCCAGCAGCGGGTGTTCCGCGTGCGCGCCGGATCGCAGGACACCGTCGCTGGGTGGCATCCAGACGGGAAGCGGATCGCGGTCACCAGCGACGCCAGCGGGTCGCCGCGCGCCGGCATCCTCGATCTTGCGACCGGTGACGTGCGGTGGCTCGGCGCTGAAGCGATCGAGGAGCACGCCAACCGGTTCTCCAAGACCGGCAGGTACCTCCTGGTCGGCCGCAACGTCGACTCGCAGGTCCAGCTCGTCGTGTACGAGACCGAGACGGGCAAGGGCCGGCTGGTCCCGCTGCCGGCCGGCATCGTCGCGCAGGCCCAATGGGCGAACGACGACCGGCGGATCGTCGCGCTCTACAGCACGCCGACCGAGCGGCCGACGCTCGCGGTGCACGACCTCGAGTCGGGCGTCACCGAGACCCTCGTTCCGGCGGAGTACGGCTCGATCGACCGCCGCGACTTCGTCGACGCGCAACACATCTGGTACAAGTCGTTCGACGGCCTACGGATCCCCGCACTCCTCTACATGCCGCGCGACGTGCCGAAAGGCACGACGTCGCCGGGGATGGTCTACGTGCACGGCGGGCCGACCGGACAGTGGACCCGCAGCTTCGACATCTTCGCGCAATTCATGGCCAGCCGCGGCTTCGTCGTGATCGAGCCGAACATCCGCGGCAGCACGGGCTACGGCGTGCCGTTCCGCGACGCCGCGCTGCGCGACTGGGGCGGCAAGGACCTCGAGGACGTCGAGTACGCGGCCCGGTACCTGAAGTCATTGCCGCAGGTCGACCCCGAGCGCCTCTGCGTGTACGGCGGCAGCTACGGCGGCTTCATGACCTTCATCGCCGCAACGAAGAAGCCCGACCTCTGGAAGGCGGCTGTGGCCGCCGTCGGAATCTGCGACCTGAATGCGATGTGGGACGAGAGCTATGAGCACTTCCGCTATTTCCTGCGGGAGCAGATGGGCGACCCCGTGCAGGATCGCGCGCTGTGGCGTGACCGGAGCGCGATCGAGTTCGCGCATCAGCTGAGCGCGAAGCTGCTGATGACCCACGGGACGAACGATCCGCGGTGCCCGGTCTCGCAATCGCGCATGTTCCGCGACAAGCTCGTCTCGCTTGGCAAGCGCGAGGGCGTGGACTGGGACTACGTCGAGTACACCGACCAGGGCCACGGGAGCATCGACATCGCGGCGAAGACCGCCCGCATGCGGCTCATCGCCGAGTGGCTGGACGGCGCGCTGGCGTAGCCCTGACTCAGCGCGTGGCGATGAGCGGGAGGGACAGGCAGAAGACCGTACCGCCGGGGCCGGCCGATTCGAGCGACAGATCGCCGCCATGGAGCCGGGCGATCTCGCGGCTCACGTAGAGGCCAAGGCCCGTCCCCGGTGTTGAGCGCGCCGACTCCGAACGGTAGAACCGCTGGAAGATCCGCTCCCGGTCCTCGGGCAGGATGCCGGCGCCGTAGTCGCGCACGCGAACGAGCGCCCGACCGCCCTCGGTGCCGACCGATACGACGACGTCACCGTGTCCGGCGTGGCGGAGGGCATTGACCACAACGTTGTCCACCACCTGCGCGAGACGGCGCGCGTCGCCGGTCACGAGTACGACCTCGTCGGGAAGATCCACGCGCAGGACCCGATCGCCGGCGATCGGACGGAGCCGTGCGATGGAGGCGGCGACCACCTCGGCGATATCGGTGGGCGCGAAGACCACGTCGAAGCGCCCGACGTCGAGCCGCGCGGCATCGAGCAGATCGTCGATGAGCGCTGCCATGCGGGTCGTCTGCGCATCCGCGCGCTCGAGCGCGCCGCTGACCATGTCCGTCGAGCCGCGCTGGAAGAACCGCAGGGCGAGCTGGATCTGGCCACGGACGGCGGTGACCGGTGTCTTCAGCTCGTGGCTCGCCATCGCGAAGAACGCCGTGCGCTCGCGCTCGGCATCGGAGAGCGCGGTCACGTCCTCGTAGGCGGCGATCGCACCGGTGATCTCGCCCGCGGGATCGTGGATCGGCGCGCTGTTCGTGATCAGGTCGTAGCGCCGGCCGTCCGCCCGCGTGTAGCGCACGAGCTCGCCGCGCACCTCCTCACCGCGCAACGACCGCGCGATCGGCACGTCGCGCATGTCGTACGGCGAGCCGTCGGCCCGGGCGAGCCCGCCGCGCAGCG
>DASUSA010000316.1:0-8158 GCA_036375335.1 Candidatus Limnocylindria bacterium | reverse complement strand
CGTCGCCGGCCAGGCCCTGGGGCTCATCGCGCTCTCCGAATCCGACGATCCGGAGACGCTCGCGCGGCTGCGCGACGTCTTCGGCGATCGCCTGTATGCCGAGCTCGTCGACCGCTGGGGACCGGCGGACATCGATCGCTGCGACGCGCGCGCGGAGCTCGCGGCTGAGCTCCAGATCGCGACGGTCGTGACGAACGACGTGCGCTATGCCCGCGCTGAGGCGCGGCAGCTGCACGACGTGCTGCGATGCATCGACCTCGGGCTGACCGTCGACGAGGCGGGGAAGCAGCTGGCCGCGAACGGCGAGCGCTGGCTGAAGGACGAAGCAGACCTGCGCCGGCGGCTGGGCCACCACCCCGCGGCGTTCGCGAACGCGCGTGTGATCGCGGACCGGTGCGATCTCGACCTCGGCTTCGGGTACCAGCGGCTGCCCGGCTTTGCCGTGCCCGACGGCTACACCGCGTTCTCATTCCTGTACGCGCTGTGCCAGGACGGCGCGCGCGCGAAGTACGGCGGGGTGACCCCCGCCGTGTCGAAGCAGCTGGCCCACGAGCTGGACGTCATCCACCGCTGCGGGCTCGCCGAATTCTTCCTCATCAACTGGGACATCGTCCGGTTCTGCAACGAGCGGCGGATCCCGGCGCAGGGCCGCGGCTCGGCGGCCGACTCGATCGTCGCGTACGTGCTCGACATCACGAAGGTCGATCCGATCGCGCACGACCTGCTGTTCGAACGGTTCCTCACCGAGGACTCGCACACGATGCCGGACATCGACCTCGACATCGCGACGAACGACCGCGAGAACGTCA
Organism: Candidatus Limnocylindria bacterium; assembly: GCA_036375335.1. GTDB lineage: Bacteria > Chloroflexota > Limnocylindria > P2-11E > P2-11E > UBA4735. The sequence continues at coordinate 7,349 of DASUSA010000316.1, read as the reverse complement.
TCCAGTACGTGTACCGAAAGTACGGCGAGCACTACGCGGCGATGGTCTGCAACGTGGTCACGTACCGCTCCCGTTCGGCATCGCGCGAGGTCGCGAAGGCCCTCGGCTTCAGAATGGAAATCGTCGACGTCATGGCGAAGTCGATCGACGCGCCGCGGTTCGCCTCGCGCGGCCCGGAAGGCGTGCCGTTCATCGGCGAGGCCGACGTCGAGGCGCCGCCGCTCACGCCGCTCGCCGACCGGTTGAACGAGCTCGAACGGGCAAGATGGCCGCTTTTCCGGAAGATCGTGGAGGAGATCGCCGACTTCCCCCGGCATTTATCGATCCATAACGGGGGGATGCTCATCACCGCGCTGCCGCTCGTGGACACTGTCCCGATCGAGCGAGCGACGATGCCGGACCGCAACGTCGTCCAGTTCGACAAGCGCGACGTCGAGGACCTCGGGCTCATCAAGATGGACCTGCTCGGCCTCCGGACGCTCTCGCTCGTCAAGGACGCGGTGGCGATGATCGATGAGCTCCACGGCGTGCGCCTGGATCTCGGCACGATCGCGCTCGACGACCCGGCGGTGTACGACCTCATCTGCGAGGTCGACACGATCGGCCTGTTCCAGGTAGAGAGCCGCGCACAGGCCCAGGCCCTTCCGCGCGTGCTGCCCCGGAACTTCGCGGACATCGTCGTCGAGGTCGCGATCATCCGGCCCGGCCCGCTGCAGGGGAACATGGTGAACCCGTTCATCAACCGCCGGCAAGGCCGCGAGCCGGTCGCGTACGCGCACCCGCTCCTCGAGCCGATCCTCAAGGAGACGCTCGGCGTCATCCTGTTCCAGGAGCAGATCCTCCGTGTGTCGATGGCCGTCGCCGGGTTCAGCGCAGCCGAGGCCGACAAGCTCCGGCGGGCGATGAGCCGCGCGCGCTCGAGCGCGGACATGGAGACGCTGCGCGGGCCGTTCGTGCGCGGTGCGCAGGTACACGGGGTAGATGACGCGACCGCAAATCTGATCTTCGGCCAGATCGCGGCGTTCGCCGAGTTCGGCTTCTGCAAGAGCCACGCGGCCGCGTTCGCGCTCACCGCGTACCACACGGCGCACCTCAAGCTCTACTACCCGGCGGAGTTCTATGTCGGCCTCCTCAACAATCAGCCCATGGGTTTCTACTCGCCGGCCGTCATTGCAGGCGACGCGAAACGCCACGGGATCGCGATCCTCCCGGTCGACGTCAATCGATCGGCCCAGAAGGTGTGTGTCGAAGAACGAGCGGAACCCGCGCGTGCGTGGGGGGCCGGCGGGCCTTCTTCGCTTGGTCGGTCACGTGCGTCCGAGGTGGCGACGCGTGCCTCCGGACCGATGCTGCGCGCAGACCCGCCGGCCCCCCATGACCGCGCGCGGGACGCTGGGTCCTCCTCATCCTCCTGGGAAGAGATCGTCGTTGATCGATCCGTCACCATCGCGGCGCATCGCGCGTGCCGCACGCATGACGTCCGGCTCGGATTCGTTGAGGTGAAGGGGTTGGGTGAGGCGGAGGCGGAGGCCATCGTGCGGGAGCGCGAGCGGAGGGCGTTCGGGTCGTTCGATGATTTCGCGAAGCGCGTTGGGTTGAAGGAGGAGGCGCTCCGGAATCTGGCGTTGGTCGGCGCGTTCGACTCACTTGGGGAACCGCGGCGGGCATTGTTGTGGCGCGCTCGAGACGCGCACCGCTCCTCACCGGCGTTCACGCGGCCGGTGCTCGCGTTGCCGACGACGGCGGCGCCCGAGCTGCCGGGGCTCAGCGAGCAGGAACGAGCGGCCCTCGACTACCGGATCACCGGGATCCCGACCGGGCCGCAGGTGATGCGCTTCTATCGCGAGCGGCTCGCGGCACGCGGCGTGGGCTCGTCGGCCGACGTGCAGCGCGGCCGGCACGGGACGATGGTGACCGTGGCCGGCGCGATGGTGGTGAAGCAGCATCCGGAGACCGCGAAAGGGCACGTATTCCTGTCACTCGAGGACGAGTACGGGCTCGTGAACATCATCATCCGTCCCGCGACGTATGCGAAGTACAAGCCGGTCGTCGATCTCGGTGGCGCGGTCGTCGTCGAGGGGACACTCCAGCACGTCGACGGAGTGGTCTCGGTGCTGGCGCGGCGCCTCGACGAGCTCGCGCTGTTCGTGAAGCTCGCTTCGCGGGACTGGCAGTGACGCTACTTGACGGTGATCGTGCCGTTCATCGTGCTGTGGACCGTGCAGAAGTATTGATACGTGCCAGCAGTCGCAAACGTGAAGCTGAACGTGCCGCTCGCATTGAGCTGCCCATCGAACTTTCCGTCCTTGTTGGGACGCGCGCCGCTCGTCACGGTGTGTCCGACGCTGTCCTTGTTCGTCCACGTGACCTTCGTGCCCGCGGCGACGTCCGTGTTCGGTGGGAACTTGAAGCCCTGGACATCGATGTTGACCGACGCCGCCGCGGCGGGCGCAGATGTCGCCGCCGGTGCGGCGGGCGAGCTGCAGGCCGCTGCGATCGCGACCACGGCCACGAGTGCGAACGGATTGCGACGCGAGACCATGCCGTCCTCCTTGAGTTGCTCTGTTGGCGATACGCCCGACCGACCCGGCTGGATGAGGGCCAACAGCTGCATGGCGCACATTCGTCGGGAATGGCGACACTGAGTCGCGTCCGGGGACGACGAGCCGGACCTCAGGTTGCCCTCGGGTGAGCCGGTCCATTGCCGGATCGACCGGTCGGGCTGGGTGACCGAGCCCGCACCCGCAGTGGTTGAGGCGGGCCCCGGGGCTGATACCGGCGCGTCCGGCCTGACCACCGCCGCGTCAACCGATACCGAACGGTCATGGCCACCCTCACGGGGTCAAAGGACACTCTGGCGCAGCGGGCATGGGGGAATCGGTGGACGTAGAGGCAGCGGGTCCGGCTGGGCTCGCGCAAGATCTTCTTGATTCGATCTTCAAGGTCGCGACGGAGCTTGTCCGCGGGTCGCGGGCATCGCTGCTGCTCCGCGACGATGCCACGACCGATTTCGTCATTGCGCACGCGGTCGGGATCGCCGAAGAGGTGAAGAAGCAGGTCCGCGTGCACCAGGGCGAGGGCGTCGTCGGCTCGGTCGCCCTGTCCAAGCGGTCGCTCCTCGTCCGGGCCGACGACTCGGTCGGGCCGCGGAGCGGCGATCCGGGCCGCTACCGCACGGCGACCTTCATGTCGGTCCCGATCCTCGTCGACGACGTGTCGCGCGGGGTGTTGAACGTCGCCGATCCCACCGACGGCCGCTCGTTCGGGGAGAACGACCTCCTCACGCTCGAGCTCCTGGCGAGCCATATCGGTGCCGTGCTGCTGCAGCGCGAGCAGGGCGAGGCGATGCAGAAGCTGGCTGAAACCGATCCCGTCACGTTCCTGTTCAACCGCCGCCACTTCGATCGCCGGCTCGACGCCGAACTCAACCGCGCGCTGCGCGCGGAGAGCCTGCTGTCGCTCCTCATGATCGACGTCGACCACTTCAAGTCGATCAACGATCGCTTTGGCCACCGCACCGGCGACACCGTGCTGCGCGCGGTCGCGACCGCCATCAAGCAGGCGGTGCGGCTGTACGACGTCCCGACGCGGTACGGGGGGGATGAGTTCGCGGTGATCCTTCCTGAGGCCGATAGCGACGTCGCGTCGCGTGTCGCGCGCCGAGTGCTCGAGAAGACGGGACAGCAGCCGCTGCCGCCGGACCTCGCCGCGGGGGACAGCGCGATCGGGCTCTCGATCGGCATCGCGACGTACCCGCGCCCGTCGGGCGACAGTGCCGCGCTCATCGAGTTCTCGGACATCGCGATGTACCGGGCGAAGGAAGCCGGCGGCGGCGTCCGGGTCTGGGAGCACAGCTTCGCGGAAGGCCCGCGCGGATCGCTGCGACCGCGCAGTGGGACCCCGCCGCCCGCTCCGTTCCTCGCGGAGCCTGCGCGACTCGCGACACCGAGCCTACAGGCGCTCTTGTCACCGTTACTCGCCGCGGAATGGAACGCGGTCGTCGTCGGACGCGACGGCCAGGTGCTCACGGTCGCGCTCCCGATGCCGAACAGCGCCGCCGTCGATTCGATTTCGAAGGCCTCGGGCTTCGCGGTCTACCCCGTGTACAGCAACTCCGTGGACCTCGAGGCGACGCGCCGACGGCTGAGTGAAGCCGGCTAGCGCGCTTTCGCTTCCTCGCGCTGCACGCCGCCGTCGGCGCCCTTGAAGAGGTAGCCGACGCCGGGCACCGTCTGGATCACGTCGCGCGTCCGGCCATCCGCTCCGAGCTTGCGGCGCAGCCTGCTCACGTTCAGCTTCACGAGGTCGCCGCCGACGTCGGCGTCGTAACCCCACACACCCTCGAGGATCTCCTCCTGCGTGAGGACGCGGCCGGGATTCGCCATGAAATGCCGCAACAGCTTGAACTCGGTGGGCGAGAGGTGCACCGGGACCTCGGCGGTCCGCACCTCGTGGGTCGCTTCGTCCAGGACGATGTCGCCGGTCTTGTACACCGACGGCGCCGGCCGGCCGCGAGCGTTGACCGACCGTCGCAGGATCGCCTTCACCCGCGCGACGAGCTCTTTCGGACGGAATGGCTTCGTGATGTAGTCGTCGGCGCCGAGCTGCAGCCCCCGGAGGATGTCGGACTCGTCCTGGCGTGCCGAGAGGAGCAGCACCGCGACGTGCTCGTCGATGTGGCGGATTCGCTCCAGGACGACGAAGCCAGCGAGCTTGGGCAGATTGATGTCGAGCACGACGAGATCGGGATGCTCGCGGCTCAGGGTCTCGAGGGCGGCCTCGCCGTCGTACGCCCGCACGACCTCGTATCCCTCGCGCCGCAGCGCGTAATCGAGCAACTCCACCAGATCGCGGTCGTCGTCGACGACCAGCAACTTCACGCTGATCCAGCCTCCTGCGCGAGCTCGCGTGCCTTCGGGAGGGTGAAGTGTACCGACGTGCCCCGGTCGGGCGCGCTGTCGACGCCGATCTCGCCGCCCTGCGCCTGCACGATGGCCCGGCAGATGGTGAGCCCCAGGCCGAGGCCGCCCATCTCCCCGCGGACGTTGCGCGACCGGAAGAAGCGCTGGAAGAGCCGGGCGAGCTCGTCGGGTGGGATGGCCGGGCCGTCGTTGTGGATCGTGACCTTGACGAAGCCGGCGTTCGAGTCGGCGCGCAGCGTGATCTCCGATCGCTCGGTCCCGTACTTGCCGGCGTTGCCGAGGAGATTCGCGAACACCTGGCCGGTGCGGCGCGGGTCGCAGACGACGCGATCGGTCCCCCGGCCGAAGTGCGTCACGAGCTGCTGACCCTTCGAGTCGAAGATCGACCGAACGAACAGCAGGCTGTCCTCGAGCACGTCCGGGAGGCTCGAGGGCACCGCGCGCACCTCGAACGTGCCGGCCTCGATGCTGCCGGCGTCGAGGAGGTTCTCGACGAGGTGTTCGAGGCGCAGGGCGCTCCGCCGCAGCGTGCCGACCATCGCCCGCAACTCCTCACGTGGCATCGAGATCGCGTCTTGGTGGACGAGGTCGAGCGACGCGGTGAGGGCCGAGATCGGCGTCCGGAGCTCGTGGGCGACATCCAGGAGGAACTCCTCCTTCAGCCGGAGGAGCTCGGCGCTCGCGGTGACGTCGCGGACGGTGTGGATCGTCGCGCGGGGAGATGAGCCCGCGAGCGGCGTCGAGACGATCTCGAGCACGCCCATCCGCTCCTCGCGCGGGAACCAGGCCCGCCGGATCGCCTGGCCCTCGGGGTTCTGCACCGTGACCGCGCCGGAGACGAGGAGCAGATCCTCGAACGGCCGGCCGAGGAGCTTGTCCTCGCCGAGGAGGCGGAACGCGGCGGGATTCGCGGACAGCACCTTGCCGGTGCCGTCGCTGATGAGGATGCCGTCAGTGAGCGCGACGAACGCGTCCTCGAAGGCGATCCCCGTGATCGAGTCCGAGGCTCGCCGGCCCGTCGTCCGGCGTTCTTCGGTCGTCATCCAGCGTCAGTATCGGGCTCGGCGCCGGCGATGGCCCGCACGGTGTCCAGCGTGTCGATCTCGCTGATCGGCTTGTCGGGCCGCAGCCGCACGATCCGCGGGAACCGGAGTGCGTAGCCCGACGCGTGCCGCCCGCTGCGCTGCACTTGGTCGAAGGCCACTTCGATCACTGTGTCCGGCTCGACGAGCCGCACGCGGCCGAAGTCCTTCAGCGTCCGGGCCTTGAAGTACTCGGTCATCTCGGCGATCTCCTTGTCGGTCAGTCCGGAGTACGCCTTGCCGACATTCAGGAACCGATCGCCGTCACGGACCGCGAACGTGTAATCGGACAGGACGGCCCGGCGCTTCCCATGGCCCCACTCGACGGCGGTCACGACGACGTCGAGCGTGCGAAGGGCGCGCTTCACCTTCAGCCATTCCATCCCCCGACGGCCAGGGTGGTACGCCGAGCGTGGATCTTTGACCATCAGGCCCTCGTTCCCTCGCCCGCGGGCGGCGCCGAATTCCGCGTCGAGCGCGGCGATCAGTTCGTCGCCCGTGGCGTTCACCTCGGCCGAGCGTGCGAAGACAAGCGGCGCGCGCAACGGCAGGCTCGCGAGCACCGCCTGCCGATCGGTCAGCGGCTCATCGAGGAGCGCCCGGCCGTCGCGCTCGAGCACGTCGAACACGACGAGCGTCGCCGGCAGCTCGCGGAGCAGCTCGTCGCTTACGACCTTCCGCCCAAGCCGGGTCTGGAATCGGGTGAACGGGATTGCCCGGCCGACCGGGTCGAGGGCGAGCACCTCGGCGTCGAGCACGAACGTGCCGGGGATGGCACGCAGCGGCTCGACGAGCTCGGGGAAGCGCGTCGTGACGCGATCGAAGGTCCGCGAGTACAGCTCGACGCGGTCACCGTCCTTGTGGACCTGCGCCCGCACGCCGTCGTACTTGTCCTCGACGTCGTACGGCGGCGGAAAGCGCCTGCCGACCTCCGCGAGGTCGAGCACCGGCGTCGCGAGCATCATCCCGATGGGCGCGAAGTGGACGAAGCGTGCGTCGCCGAGCGTGTCCGCCTTCGCCCGGACCGCGGTCACGCCGATGTCGCCGTCGAGCATGTGCGCGCGACCGACAACCTCACGCTCCCGTCCGAACGCCCGCGCGATCGCGTCCTCGAGAAGTCCCTCGCGCAGGCCGATCCGCGGCTCGCCGCTCATGACCTTCACGAGGTAGCGGATCTCCGCGGGCAGGGCGCGTGCGAGGAGCGTCTCGAGGAGCTCGGCCTTCGGCGCGATGCCGCGCGCGGCGGCGATGCGATCGAACGCGTCGGCGACGTCGCCGAGCGTGAGCGCCGGATCCTTCGGCGGGATCGCGGCATGCTCCGCGACCTCGGCGGCCACGTCGCCGA
>DASUSA010000315.1:0-8455 GCA_036375335.1 Candidatus Limnocylindria bacterium | reverse complement strand
AGCCCGCATCGCGGACCGGGATGCCGCTGAGCTGCTGGGAGAGCTGGTCCGCCGTGTAGCGCTTGGTCCCGTTCTTCACGAGGATCTCCGAGCGGGTCGACGCGCCCGTCGTCACGCTCGCGACCCCGAAGGCCCGCGCGGCGAGACGATCGGCGACCTCCTGCGCGGCGGTGCTCTTGGCGGTCGTGCCGCGGACCTCGATCCGGGCGCCCTCCTGCCTGACCCGCGGGTCGTAGAACAGCTCGGCCACCAGGTTCGCGATCTTGGCCTTGTCCGGGATGAGGTAGTAGCCCTGCTGCGAGTTCTGTTCCGTCAGCTCGCAGTGCGGGACGTCGACGTTACAGGGAAGGAGCACCTCGCTCTTGATGTCGCTCGACGGGATGCCGCCGCCGAGCCCCGCGAGGGGCAGGATGTTGGCTGGATCGAAGCTCGTCTCCACCGCGGAGCCGACGTCGTTGATGATGCCCGGCAGCCGCGCCAGCATCCCATCGGTCGCGAGCCGCGCGCGGATCGCCGCGATCAGGTCCTGCTGCCGGCGGGCGCGTGAGAAGTCGTTGCTGTCGTGCCGCGACCGCGCGTACTCGAGCGCGACGTCGCCGGGCATCAGCTGCGGTCCCGGGCGGATGTTCAGGCGCTGGACGCCGAAGTCGGCAGTCGGATACGCCTCATCACGGATCGGCCGCTTCACGTCGACGAGCGCACCGCCGACCGAATCGACGATCTTCATGAACGCGTCGAAGTTGATGAGTGCATAGCTGTTGATCTGAGCGCCGAGCAGACTTTCGACCGTCGCCTGCGCCAGCTCCGGCCCGCCCAGCGCGAACGCGGAGTTGACCTTTCCGCTCCCGTGACCAGAGATGGCGGTGAGGGTGTCGCGCGGGACGGAGAGCATCGCCGCGGTCCGGTTCACCGGGTCGATCGAAAGCACGATCATCGTGTCGGTGTTCTGCGTGTCGCCGGCGACGCCGCGCGAGTCGATCCCGAGCACGAGGATGTTGAGCCGGTCGCGGCCGTTCCACGGCGGCGGCGCGAACGACGTGGTGACCCCGCGGGCGGTCGCGCCGGCCACCGGTGCGAAGACCTTCGCCGCCACGTTGGCCCAGGCGTTCGCGCCTCGGTACACGCTCGCGTAGCCCCCGATGAGCGCCAAGGTCACGAGGCCGAGCGCGGCGTAGTCGGCGGCGTGCCGGCCGCGGAGCGATGTGCCGTCACGGAACACACTCGCGAACGCGTCGCCCACGACCCACAGGTGGTAGAGCAGCAGCCCTCCCAGGATCGCGATCGTGAACTCCACTGCGTGCCGGACCACGAGTGAGGTGAGCGGGTCGAAGGTCGCGATGAACGCGCCGCCGAGCGCGATCGCGAGGACTGGGATCAGGAAGACGACGAGGCCGCGGATCCAGCGCTCCTGATAGAGCTGGCCAAGGCCGGGAAGCAGCGCGCTGCAGATCGCAGCGAGGCCTGGGGAACCGCCCGCACCGCGCGTCAGCCTGACGCTGCGCGCACTGCCGCATCGGCGGCACGAACGTGCGGTCGAGAGGTTGAGGGTCGCGCAGCGGGCGCACGACCATGGCTCGCGCGGGCTCCGCATGGGACCCGTAGCGTATAGCGGGTGGAGCGCGTCCCGCCGGTCGGCACCGCGACCCTGCGCGGCGCCCGCGCCGTCGGGATCGTCTGCGCGGTCGCCTTCGTCGCCCCGGTGATCCTCTCGGTCGTCTTCCCGCAGGCCTTCCTGTTCGCCCCGTACCACGACGCCTACCAACGCATGTTGTCGGCCATGCTCCTGGCGTTCAGCCTGGGCCTCGCACTCGCCCTCCGGGACCCTGTCCGGAACGCCGGGGTCTACGCCGTCATCGGGCTGGCCAGCGGCTTCCTCACCGGCGCCATCGTCTACACGCTGCTGGTCGAGCCGGACCAGGACATCCTCCACTGGTTCGTCCAGGTGCCGCTGCTCGGGCTCGTCGCGATCGCACTGGTCCTCACCTACACGCGCCTGCGGCGTCCGCACCCGGTCATCGTCCGCATCGTCGTCGTCGCGGTGGTGCTCTTCCCGGTCGCGCTCTTCGTATACGACCTTGCATTGCGGTCGTTCGTTCAGCACTGATACTGAGCGCCGAATGACCGCCATCGTCTCCGTGCGCGATCTGCAGAAGCACTACGGCGACATCCACGCTGTGCGCGGGATTTCGTTCGAGGTGCTCCAGGGCGAGATCTTCGGTCTGCTCGGACCGAATGGGGCGGGGAAGACGACAACGGTCGAGATCCTCGAGGGCCTGCGCAAGGCCGACGGCGGCGAGGCGATCGTTGACGGCATCGATGTCTCGAAGGAGCCGGCGAAGGCGAAGGAGCGCGTCGGGGTGCAGCTGCAGCAGAGCGCGTTCCCCGAGAACTTCACAGCGAAGGAGACCGTCGAGCTGTTCGCCCTGTGCTACGGCGTGACCGTCGACGCGATGGCCCTGCTGAAAGAGGTGGACCTCGCGGACAAGGCCGGGCAGCGCCAGGAGAAGCTCTCCGGCGGCCAGCGGCAACGGCTCTCGATCGCGACCGCGCTCGTGAACAAGCCGCGGGTGCTGTTCCTCGACGAGCCGACCACCGGGCTCGACCCGCAGGCCCGGCGGAACCTCTGGGAGCTCGTCCGCGGCATCCGCCAATCCGGCACGACCGTCTTCCTCACGACGCACTACATGGACGAGGCCGAGGTGCTGTGCGACCGCGTTGCGGTGATGGACCACGGGGAGATCATCGCGATGGATCCGCCGCGCACGCTCATCACCGCGCTCCTCGGCCGGGGCTTCACGAAGCCGATGGTCCAGCAGCAGGCGACCCTCGAGGACGTATTCCTTGATCTCACTGGCCGCGAGCTTCGGGAGGACTGATGAGCCAGGCGCTTCGGCTCACGTTCATGTACCTGCGGGCGTATCTGCGCGACCGCACCGCCGTCTTCTTCTCGCTGGTCGTGCCACTGATGTTGCTGCTCATCTTCGGGTCGCTCAATCTCGGCGCGTTCGGCCAGGTGTCGCTCGCGATCGACGATCAGGCGAACAACCCCGCGAGCCAATCATTCGTATCGGCGCTCGAGAAGATCGACACCCTGTCCGTGAAACACGTCTCGGCCGACGCGGCGCTCGCGGAGCTGAAGCGCACTGAGCTCGACATGCTGCTGGTGATCCCCAAGGACTTCGCGATCGCGCCGACCCGTGCAGGCCAGTCCGTCCCGACGCTCACGATGTACGGCAACGACGCGCGGCCCCAGCAGGTCTCGGTGGGCGAGTCGATCGTGAACGAGGTCATCACCCGGCTCTCGTTCGCCGTGAATCAGACCGCGCCCGTGCTGAGCCTCAAGCAGGAGGACGTGCAGGGCGTTCGGCTCCGCTACGTCGACTTCCTCGTGCCCGGCATCCTCGGCGTGAACGTCATGCAGCTGGCGATCTTCTCGGTCGCCTTCGCGCTCGTCGTCGACAAGCGCCGCGGCGTCCTCCGGCGGATCATGGCGACCCCACTGAAACCGATCACCTTCCTGGTCGCCCAGGTCGTGACCCGGCTCATGATGGCGACGCTCCAGGTCCTGATCATGCTCGCGGTGGCCGTGTTCTTGTTCGACGTCCACCCAGTAGGCGGGATCCTGCCGTTGTTGCTCGTCTCGTTGTTCGGGGCCGTGCTCTTCCTCACCATCGGGTTCGCCTTGGCCGGTTGGGCCGAGACCGAGAATCAGGTCCCGGCGATCGCGCAGCTGATCACGCTGCCCCAGTTCTTCTTCTCGGGCGTCTTCTTCTCGAAGGAGGCGGCGCCCGCGTTCATCCGGCCGGTCACGAACCTGCTCCCACTGACCTTCCTCAACGACGCGCTGCGGGAGATCTCCGTGCAGGGCGCGACGCTCTGGGACGTGCGCGGACAGCTCCTCGGGCTGCTCGTCTGGACGGCGATCGGACTGGTGCTCGCGGTGCGCTTCTTCCGCTTCGACCGCTTCTAACGCGTCGTCAGCGCCTCGTGCACCGCCCGATGGGCGTGCGCGCGAAAGCGACCCCACGCGTCCCAGTTCGGGACCCCGGCCGCGCCCTCGGGCGCGATGTGATCGAGCCGCTCGGCCACCCGCAGTAGCTCTGCGGCAGGCACCTCGACGTACGACTCGATCTGCTCGTGCTCGTCGAGCGGGATCACCGGCGCGCCGGTCAGGTCATCGAGCAGGAACGCGAACGTGTGGAATACCGGAGGCCCGTCAGTTCCGTCACGGTACGTGAGCGCAGCGAGGAACCGTTGCACCTGGACGGTGAGGCCGGTCTCCTCGAGCGTCTCGCGGCGGACCGCGTCGATGATCGGCTCGTCCCGGTCGATGCCGCCCGTCGGCAGCCGGTACGCGCCCCGCGGATAGAAGGTCTTGATCGACAGCAGCACGTTGCCGCTCGGGCGCCGCACGACCATGCAGACCTCGGCGAAGCGCGACGGGTTGCCGACCGGATCGAACGCAATGTCGTCGAGCGGCACGTCGCGCGTGATCGGCGTGCCCAAACGGCGTGCCAGTCTGTCGATCTCGGCGCGCATCGACGGTGTGAGCGGGCGGGCCATCCGGGAGAACGGGCCGGTGTGCATGCCCCCATTCTCGGCATCGGCGAGGCCCCCGTAACGGCACGAGATACGAAGGGGCCATTGCCGTGCGGGGCCGCGACAGGTACAACCCACGGCATGGAACAGAAAAGCTGGCGCTCCGTCTTCGCGTACACGGGCCTCGCGGTCATCGGACTGGTCCTGGCCTACTACGCCACCGCGGTCGGCAACGCCGGCATCGCGGCCGGCAACCTCGGGAAGCACGATGCCGGCGCGGATCTCTTCACCTCAGCGAGCGTGGCGCTGCTCGTCGGAGTGGCAATGTTCGCCGCGTTCGGCTACCTGGCCCTGCGCAACGCGTGGGTGATCGTCCGCGCGCAGCCTCGGTAAGGGCGATCGCGCGTCCCGGCTGCTCGTAGAATGGCCGAAGAGGCGCTGAGGGGCGATCGACCCCGAGCCTCCGCAAGAACGCCTCACCATCGGTGAGGCAACTAGACGCGGACGGACCCGCACCGTTATCGGCGGGAACGAGCGCGGCGCGATCGGCGCCGAAGTTGGGTGGTACCGCGGTCCGACCGACCGTCCCATAGCGGGACGGTCGTTCGCTATCTGGAGGGATCGTGGTCACCGAGAAGACGAGATTCGCGGCGATCGGGTCGAGCGTCGACCTGCCCGAGCTTGAGCACGGCGTGCTCGAGCTCTGGGAGCGCGAGCGGAGCTTCGACGTCCTGCGGAAGAAGAACGCCGGCAAGCCGCGCTACTCCTTCTATGACGGGCCGATCACCGCGAACGTCGAGGCCATGGGTATCCATCACGGGTGGTCGCGTACCTATAAGGACGTCTACCAGCGCTATCACGCGATGCTCGGCCAGGACCAGCGCTACCAGAACGGCTTCGACTGCCAGGGGCTCTGGGTGGAGGTGCAGGTCGAGCGCGAGCTGAACCTCAACAGCAAGCGCGACATCGAGTCGTACGGGATCGACCGCTTCTCCGACGCGTGCCGCGCACGGGTCGATCGCTCGGCCAAGGCGATCACGAAGCAGTCGATCCGGCTCGGCCAGTGGATGGACTGGGACCACTCGTACTTCACCTACGCCGACAACAACATCTCGCACATCTGGCACGTCCTGAAGCTCTGCCAGGAGCGGGGCTGGCTCTACAAGGGACACCGCTCCATGCCCTGGTGCGCCAGGTGCGGCACCGCGCTGTCGCAACACGAGATGATCGATAGCTACCGCGAGATGACCCACACCTCGATCTACGCGAAGCTCCCGATAGAGGGACAGCCGAAGTCGTTCTTCCTCGTCTGGACGACCACGCCTTGGACGCTGCCGGCGAACGTCGCGCTCGCGGTCCATCCCGAGCTCGACTACGTGCGCGCGACCGTGGGCGGCGAGACGCTCGTGCTCGGCAAGAAGGTGTTCGAGCAGCTGGCGCTGCCCGGCGCGACGGTCATGGCCACCGTCAAGGGCGCGACGCTCGTGGGTGTGCGCTATGGCGGGCCGTTCGACGACCTTCCCGCCGCGGCCCCGGCGAAGGCGGTCCATCGGGTCATCTCGTGGGACGCAGTGAGCGAGGCCGAGGGGACGGGCATCGTCCACATCGCGCCCGGCTGCGGCGCCGAGGACTTCGCCCTTTCGAAGACCGAGACGCTACCGGTCCTCGTTCCGATCGACGACAGCGCGCGGTTCGTCGCGGGGTACGGCTGGCTCGAGGGCAAAGAGGCGCGGGACGTCGCCCAGGAGATCGCGGACGACCTCGGCAAGCGCGGGTTCCTGTTCCGCACGCTCCCGTATACGCACCGCTACCCAGTGTGCTGGCGCTGCAAGGAGGAGATCGTCTTCCGAGTCGATGACGAGTGGTTCATCGCGATGGACGAGCTGCGGCCGCAGCTCATGGCCGCCGCGAAGGACGTGACCTGGGTGCCACCGGCGGCCGGCGCGCGCATGCAGAACTGGCTTCAGAACATGGGCGACTGGAACATCTCGCGCAAGCGCTACTGGGGCCTGCCGCTGCCCTTCTACACCTGCGCCAACGGCCACTTCTTCGTCGTTGGCAGCGAGGAGGAGCTGCGCGAGCGCGCGGTTCGCGGGCTCGAGGGCCTGCGCGATCTGCACCGGCCGTGGATCGACGCGGTCATCGTCGGCTGTCCGACGTGCAAGGCCGAGAGCAAGCGCGTGAAGGAGGTCGGCGACTGCTGGCTCGACGCAGGGGTCGTGCCGTTCTCCACCCTCGACTGGCTGCACGATCGCGCGTACTGGGAAAAGTGGTTCCCCGCGGACTTCGTCGTCGAGATGGTCGAGCAGGTCCGCCTCTGGTTCTACTCGGCGCTGTTCTTCAGCGTCGTGCTTACCGGCAAGGCCCCATATCGCACGAACGGCTCGCACGCGAAGGTCCTCGCGGCCCCGGGCGAGGAGTTCCACAAGACCGGCACGAACATGCTCGACCTCGGCGAGTCCTGCGAGGAGGTCGGGGCCGACGTGATCCGGTGGCTGTACGCGCGCCAGGATCCCCAGGCGGACGTGTACTGGGGCCAGGCACCGACCGACGACATCAAGCGCCGGCTCTTGACGCTGTGGAACACCTATTCGTTCTTCGTCACGTACGCGAACCTCGATGGTTTCGATCCGAACGTGCCGGCCGTGCCGGCGGCGAACCGACCGCTCATCGATCGCTGGCTGCTCTCGGCGCTGGACCGGCTCGTGCGCGACTGCCGTGACGCGCTCGATCGGTACGACTCGGCGACGGCGGCGTGGAAGATGGAAGCGTTCTGGGAGGACCTTTCCACCTGGTACGTCCGGCGCAACCGTCGCCGGTTCTGGCAGGCCGCGTCGTCGGCCGACTCGGCCGCGGCGTACCAGACGCTGTACGAGGCCCTGACCACGCTCGCGCGGCTGTTCGCGCCGCTGATGCCGTTCCTGGCCGAGTCGATGTACCAGAACCTCGTTCGAGCGACGCGCGCCGGCAGCGAGGCGTCCGTCCACCACACGACGTACCCGGAGCCACAGGCCGATCGGATCGACGACGACCTCGAACGGCGGATGCGCGCCGCGATGCGGGTCGTCGCTCTCGGCCGCGCCGCGCGGTCGGCCGCCGGCGTGAAGACGCGCACGCCACTGCCGAAGCTCATCGCGGCCTTCGACGCGGGCGACCGCGATCACGGCGCGTTGGACGGCCAGGCCGAGCTTGCGGCGATGATCTGTGACGAGCTCAACGTGAAGACCTTCGAGGTCCGCGATCAGGCTGAGGGCCTGATGCGCGAGATCGTGAAGCCGGAGCTCAAGAGCCTCGGGCCGAAGCTTGGGAAGGATCTCCCGCGCGTTCGCGCGGCGCTGCAGGCCGGCCGGTACCGGACGGTCGACGGTGGCATCGAGGTCGAAGGCTTCACGCTCAGCCCGGCTGAGGTGCTCGTGTCGCACGAGGGCACCGCCGGACACACCGTCGGCAAGGACGCCGGCGCGGTGGTCGCGCTCGAGACGACGCTCACCCCGGAGCTCGAGGCCGAGGGCCTTGCGCGCGAACTGGTGCGGCGCGTGAATGATCTCCGAAAGGAAGCCGGTTTCGAGATCTCGGACCGCATCGCGATCCGCTATGGCGGCGCGATCGCGCCGACCGTCGAGCACTTCAAGGACCTCGTGGGCAGCGAAACGCTCGCGACGTCGGTCGGACCGGGGCTCGCCGGCCGCGGGCACAAGTGGGCCGGCGACCTGAACGGCGTCGCCACCGAGCTGGAGCTCGAAAAGGTCTAGAGCGCGCCGATCGCCTGCCCGATCCGGGCGAGGACCGCGTCGGGCTCACCGGGCTCCTCCTCGTGCGCGCCGGGCAGCCGCGTCACGATCTCGTACCACGTGAGCCCGCCCGTGACGACGCCCAGCGCCGAGCCGAGGTCAGCGGCGCGCTGCAGCGCAGCGCC
>DASUSA010000314.1:0-4808 GCA_036375335.1 Candidatus Limnocylindria bacterium | reverse complement strand
TTCCAGATCCGCGATGGCTGGGTCCGCGAGGTCGAGCTGGCCTAGGGCCCTCGGACCCGCCACGACGCCGCGATGGACGTCGATTCGCTGATCGCCGCCGCGTCGTCGGGCTCGATGTACCGGAACATGAGCGCCAGCCCCTGCGTCCCGACGACGGTCGTGAACTGCCGGAGCAGCTCGGGCCGGCCGTCGACCGCACCCCGGTACGTGTCGTCGATCAGCAGCAGATCGCCGGTCCGCTCGATCGAGCGGCGCGAGCTGGTCTGATCGAGCCCGCGCCGCCAGGCCAGCGCGACGTTCTCGGCGTAGCTGTCGGGCGTCACGAGCGCGCTGCCGGTGGCTCGCATCACGACCAGGACGTCGGTGTCGGTCTGATAGCGCGCGAGCTCGCCGGCGATCCCGAGGTGCACTTCCTTCCAGCGGGCCGGAAGGATGAGGTCGAAGCCGTCGCCCGCGACGGCCGATCCGCCCGCAGCGGGGGAGGCGGCGATCGGCGGCGCGAGGCCGGGGTCGTATTCGAGCGCCGTGAACTCGATGCGCGAGACCTGATCGGGAAGCGTGATCGGGACACTCGCGAACACGATCGCGACGGCCGCGACCGTGAGCGCCAGCGGCGCGAGCGGCCGCAGGTTCGTGAACAGGCCGTACACGAGCCGCGCGAGCAGGAGGACCGCGAGGACGCCGACGACCGGCAGGGACTGCGGCACGATCCCGAGGGCCGCCGCGAGCACGGGCATCAGGAAGAGCGGGGTGAGGGCGAAGGTGAGCGCGGTGAAGGCCTGGTCCATCGAGAGCTCGGCGTGGCGGACGAGCCGCATGAACACGGCGACCGCGGCCGACACCAGGGCCGCGACGATCGCGAGCCGGATGCCGAGCAGCAGCGCGTCGATGAAGATCCGGGTCGTGTAGTCGAGAGCGCTGAAGCCCTTCGCGGAGATGACGAGTGCGTCGATCGAGACCGACAGCGCGACGCCCGCAAGCATCGCGACCAGCACGCCGGCGATGCCGTAGTGCTCGCGCCCGAGGCTCGCCGCGAAGCGGCTCGGGCGGAGCAGGGAGTCTCGAATGGACCGGCGGAACCATTGCCATTCGGTCTCGAGCGTCTCGTCCACGTGGGCAGAGCCTAGACAACAGAAGGCCCTCGCCGTGGCGAGGGCCTCTGTGATCTTTCAGACATTCAGGTCCCTGCGGGGACGCCGTTCCATGTCAAAGTGCTGGCCGGGCATCCGGCCTCAGTTTGGGAGACACCTTTGACGGTGGTCTCGACGACGCAGCTTCGTGGCCGGCGTCCCCGATCGACAGGCCCTCTTCCGTCGAGGGCGTCATCGATCGACTTCGAGGACCTCGTAGCGAAGATGGATCCGAACCATTCGACCTCCGATGTGATTCGTCGGTCTCGCGTGTGGAGCTCCGCCTCTGTTCTACACCCGCCGACCGGTGCGTCAAGAGGTCGACACATCTTCGTTGTGAACACTCGCCGACCGAGTCAGCCGTTCGCGGATTTCCTCGGGAACGACGCGGACGTCCGGCCACCATTCCTCCTGCTCGTCGGCACCCGCCGCGACCGCAGCCTCGGCCAACAGGGCGATGGCCGACAGGACATCCTCGATGCGGATCATCTCAGCGACCAGTTCGCCGGCTGCGCCGGCGTTGTGATATCCGGTGTTCGGCAAGGCGATGCCGGTCGCGACCCACCCGAGCCGCACGAACGCCGACGCTTCGCACGTGCCGCCGGGTAGGAGGCGCCGCTGCGTCGCGATCCCGCGCTCGGCCAGCCGCTCCTGCGCGACCCGCAGGTAGCGCTCGGCCTCGTTGCTGAACGTGTTGTGGTAGTCGCCGGCCCGCACGACGACACCCGCACCGGCCGGCGCGTACCGCGAGTTGCTTGCCTCCACCGACACGACATACGCGTCCTTGGGGATGCTCGCGTCCTCGGCGATGAGCCGGGCACCGAACAGCCCGGGCTCCTCGGCGCGAGTGAAGACCGCGTGCACGCTGAAAGGGCGGCTCTCGTCGCGCAGCGCCTGAAGCGTCGAGAGGATGACGGCGCATCCGGCCAGATCGTCAGCGCTGCGCAGGTGCAGCTCGTTGCCTCGCCGCTCGAACGCCGGCACGTCGAGCACCGCCCAATCGCCGACCGCGAGCGGCCGCTCGCAAGCGATCTCGCAGTACCCCGCGGACCAGTCGGGCAGCACCGGGTCGTGGACGTAGCCGCTCCCGGTCGCCCGGACGCCGTTCGTCTCGCCGTCGCGGTGGACGATGAGCGGGAACGACCGCCCGGTGAAGTACTTCGGCTCGATGCCGCCGCGGAACCGGGCGAGGCCGTGCGTCCCGCTGACCTCGGTGAGCTCGAAACCGGGATGGTCGGTGTGCGCGACGAACACGAGGGCCCGCTTCGCGATCCCCTGGGTCAGCTGCACCGAGAGCTGGCCGTACGGGTCGCGCGAGGGAACGTGGCCGAGCCGCTTGAGCTCGACCGCGATCGCGTCGAGCGCGCGCCACTCGTGATAGGGCGCGGTCGGAGGCGACGCGACACGCTCGAGCGTCGCGAGCACATCGCGGGGGTCGGGTGAACGGAGCACCGGTCGCGAGGATATCGTCCGGAGCGCGTGCTCCGTCTATATGACACTCGCCGTCGCGCGATCGCCCCGGTCCGCGCGCGCAGCGGCGACTTCAGGATGTACGTGTGCGGCGTCACGCCGTACGACACCACGCACCTGGGGCACGCCCGCACGTTCCTCACCTTCGACGTGATCACGCGGCTCCTCGAGGCCACCGGTCACGCGGTCCGCTACGTCCAGAACGTCACCGACATCGACGAATCGATCCTGCAGCGCGCGGCCCGCGACGGGATGGGCTGGCGCGAGCTTGGCCGGCGCGAGGAGCGTGCGTACCTCGCCGACATGCGGCAGCTTGGGTGGCGCAGGCCCGACGTTATCTGCCACGCCACCAAGGAGCTGCCCGCGATGTTCGCGCTGATCCGGGCGCTCGAGGGTCGCGAGGCGGCGTACGTGCTTCCGCGCGGCGTGTACTTCCCGGTCAGCGCCGACCCGCGCTACGGCGAGCTCTCGCGGCTCTCCGCTACGGCGATGCGACGCATCCTCGCCGGCCAGGACGACGCCAAGCTCGAGGACCCAGGCCGCCGGGATCCGCGCGACTTCGCGCTCTGGCGCTTCGTGGATGACGGGCCGACGTGGCCGAGCCCCTGGGGCCGGGGCCGGCCGGGCTGGCACCTCGAATGTTCGGCGATGATCCGCCGCCACCTCGGCGATCGGATTGACCTGCACGGCGGCGGTACCGATCTCATCTATCCGCATCACGAGAACGAGATCGCGCAGTCCGAGACGGCGACGCGCAAGCGACCGTTCGCCACGACCTGGGCGCATGTCGCGCCGATGCAGCTTGGCGGGAAGAAGATGTCGAAGTCCGATGGCAACATGGTCTTCGTCCGCGACGCGCTGAAGACGACCGATCCGCGGGCACTGCGGCTCTACCTCCTCGACCGTCACTACCGGAAGCCGTTCGACCACGACGAGGGGCTGCTCGATCGCGCGCGCCTGCGGGCGAAGGCGCTGGCTGAGGTGTTCGGCCGCGGTCCGGTCGGCCCGATCGCCCGGGATCCCGACAGCCGCGTCACGCTCGCGGCGCTCGAGGATGACCTCGACGTGCCGCGGGCCTTGCGGATCATCGAGCGGTCAGCTCCGCGTGCGGATACGGCGACGCGTCGCTCGCTTCACGCGATGGCGCGGATCATCGGAGTGGCGTAGGGGCGGTTAGAGCGGAGCGAACCGCGCCGTGAAATGCCGCAGCTGCGGCGGCTCCGAGACGATCTTGTAGCCGCGCAGCGACTTCGCCCGGCGCGCGACCTCGGCCACGACCTCGATCACGTAGTCGATGTGGCTCTGGGTGTACGTGCGCCGGGGGATCGCCATGCGCACGAGCTCCATCGCGGCAGGTGTCTCGCTGCCATCCGGATGCTTGCCGAACATCACGGTCCCGATCTCGACCGTGCGGATCCCGCCGGCTTCGTAGAGCGCGATCGAAAGCGCCTGCGCGGGGTAGGCGAGCGGCGAGATGTGCGCGAGCATCGTGCCCGCGTCGATGTACACGGCGTGGCCGCCGGCCGGCTTCACGATCGGGACGCCCGCGCGCTCGATCGCGTCGGCGAGGTACTCGGTCGAGCGGATGCGGTAGCGGAGGTAGTCCGGCTCGACGCACTCCTTCAATCCCTGGGCGATCGCCTCGAGGTCGCGGCCGGCGAGCCCGCCGTACGTCGGAAAGCCCTCGGTGAGGATGAGGAGGGTCCGGCAGCGTTCGGCGAGGGCGTCGTCGTTCATCGCGAGCCAGCCGCCGATGTTGCCCATCGGGTCCTTCTTCGCACTCATCGTCATCCCGTCGGCGAGTGCGCCCATCTCGCGGACGATGTCGGGCACGTCCTTGTCGGCGTAGCCCTTCTCGCGGGTCTTGATGAACCAGGCGTTCTCCGCGAAGCGACAGGCGTCCAGGAACAACGGCACGTGGTAGCAGTCGCAGAGCTTCCGGACGCCGCGGAGGTTCTCGAGCGACACGGGCTGCCCGCCGCCGGAGTTGTTGGTGACCGTCACCATCACGACCGGCACATCCTTCGCCCGCGCCCTCAGCAGCGTCTCGAGCGCGTCGAGATCCATGTTCCCCTTGAACGGATGCACGAGTTCCGGCCTACGGCCCTCGGGTATGACCAGGTCGACGGCCTCCGCGCCGGTCGCCTCGATGTTGGCGCGGGTCGTGTCGAAGTGGGTGTTGTTCGGGACGACCTTGCCGGGACCCGC
>DASUSA010000313.1:0-3083 GCA_036375335.1 Candidatus Limnocylindria bacterium | reverse complement strand
CGATCGCAAGCGGGCAGCGCGGGATGTACGTACAGCCGGGTGGCAGGCGGATGAGATCCGGCGGCGAGCCCGGGATCGACTCCACGGCGCCCATCGCGCCGGAGACCCGCGGGACCGCGCGGAGGAGACCAACTGAGTACGGATGGCGGGGCCGGTAGAACAGGTCGGTCACGCTCGCTCGCTCCACGACCGTGCCGGCGTACATCGTGATCATCCGGTCGGCGAGCTCGGCCGCGATCGACAGGTCATGCGAGATGAAGATCATGGAGAAGCCGAGCTTCTTCCTCAAGGTTCCGAGCAGATCGATGATGGCGCGCTGGGTGAGGATGTCGAGCGCAGTGGTC
Organism: Candidatus Limnocylindria bacterium; assembly: GCA_036375335.1. Classification (GTDB taxonomy): domain Bacteria; phylum Chloroflexota; class Limnocylindria; order P2-11E; family P2-11E; genus UBA4735. The sequence continues at coordinate 2,739 of DASUSA010000313.1, read as the reverse complement.
GGCTCGTCCAGGATGATCAGCTGCGGCTCGAGCAGCAGGCTGAGCGCGATCAGGACCCGCTGCTTCATGCCGCCGGACAGCTCGTGCGGATACGACTTCAGGACGCGAGCGGGATCGAGATGGACGAGATCGAGCAGCTCGTTCGCCCGGGCGTGGATGGTGGCGCTGTCCTTCATCCCATGCGCCCGCGCGGTGTCGGCGAACTGCTCCCAGACGTTGATCACCGGATTGAAGGAGTTGAGCGCGGCCTGGAACACCATCGCGCATTCGCTCCACCGGTACTGGCGCAGCTCGTCTTCAGGCACGGTGCGGATGTCGATCGTCTCGCGGTCGTTCGTGTAGAGGATCGCGCCCTTGGTGATGCGCGCGGACCGCGGGGAGAGCCGGATGAGGCTGACGGCCAGCGTCGTCTTGCCGGAGCCGCTCTCGCCGATGATCGCGACGGTCTCGCCCTTCGCGATGTCGAACGACACGTCGCGCACCGCGTGGACCGGTCCGCGACGGGTGCGATAGTCGATCGAGAGGTCGCGGACGGACAGGATCGGCTTCATGACGAGCGCAGGCGCGGGTTGAAGATGTCCTCGAGCGCATTCACGAAGAGGACGAGCGACAACTGCAGGAGGACGATGGCCAGGATCGGGCTGAACACGAACCAGAACGCGTCCTTGAAGTAGAAGGCGCCCTGCGTGTTCGCGAAGTACAGCATGAGCGCCCAGTTCTTCCCCGAGAACGGGACGAGGCCGAGGATGATGAGGGCCACCTGCGCGTAGATCGCCCCGGTCATCGCCAGCACGAAGTGGATGACGATGTAGCTGCGCATGTTGGGCAGGATCTCGCGGAACACGATGTGGGGGAGTCCCAGATCCAGCGAACGCGCGGCCTCCACGTAGTCCCGCTCCTTCAACGTGAGCACCTGCGCCCGGACTTGGCGCATGAGCCCGGCCCAGCCGAGCGATGACAGCACCAGCGCGAGGGCGAGGAAGTTCGTCGGCCGGGCGAGCGCGGAGATGACGATGAGCACGATGAGGGGCGGAACGGTCAGCACGATGTCGGCGATCGCCACGAGGATCGCGTCGAACTTCCCGCCGACGAGTGCCGAGACCGATCCGAGGACCGTCGCGATCAGGGTCGTCAGGAACGCCGTGATGAGCGCGACGCTGATGATCTCCTTGCCGCCCTGGACGATCTGGTTGAGCACGTCACGGCCACTGTTGTCTGTTCCAAGAAGGTGCTGGGCCGACGGCGTCTGGTAGAGCGCGGTCACGTCCGGGTTCTCCTGGTTCGGCACGAAGATCGGCGCGACGAACGCCAGCAGGAGGAAGAACACGATCCCGGTGAAGCCGATCAGGCCGCTCGGCCGTTTCGACAAGAGGCGCAGGAACTCGATCGCGCTCTCGACCGGGCGCGGGAGGGTGCGGTCGCCGCGGCGGGGGAGCGCGGCGGCGGTCACGTGCCCGTTGCTCCGCCGGCCCGGCCGATCCGAGGATCCAGCTTGCTGTACAGCAGGTCGGCGGCGAGGTTCGCAAGGACGACGGACAGCGTCACCATCAGCAAGATGCCCTGCATGACCGGGTAGTCCCGTTGGGTGACCGCAGCCTGGAGGCGCAACCCGACGCCCTGGTACACGAAGTACTGCTCGATGAGGATCGATCCCCCGATTGCCAGACCAGCGGTGATGGCCAGCTGCGTCACGAGGGGCAGGACGGCGTTGCGGCCCACGTAGGCGGTCATGATCCGGCCATCAGAAAGGCCCCGCGCCCGCGCCGCGTTCACGTAGTCCTCTTCGAGCGCGTTGATCGTCGCGCTCTTCATCCCGAGGATCCAGTGGCCGAGCGTCGCGAGGAAGAAGACGCTGATCGGCAGCGCGGCGTGGAACAGCACGTCGCCGACGAACTGCGGCGTGAAGCCCGGCTGGATGCCGGGGCTCGTCGCGCCGCGCATCTGGGTGATCGGGACCCAGCGGAGCTCGACCCCAAGGACGATCACGATGAGCAGCGCGATGAAGTAATTCGGGACCGCGCTGATGATCGAGCCGCCGAGCGAGAGGATGTGATCGATCTTCGTGTTCCGGTTGTACGCGGCGAAGAGTCCGAGGAACACGCCGATGCAGAAACTGAGGAGCAGCCCGGTCCCGACCGAGAACAGGGTCCACGGGAGCACCGCGAGCACGATCCCCATGACCGGCGTGCCCTGAGAGACGAACGAGTAACCAAGATTCCCGTGCGCGAGGTTCCCGACGAAGGAGACGTATTGCTCGAGCACGGGCTTGTCGAGGTCGATGCTGAACAGGCTCGCGGCCTGCGACCGCGCCTCCGCGTACGTCATCAGGCCGTCCTTAGTGAGCTCGTCGATCTTGATGTCGATCGGGTTGCCGGGCATCAGCCGGATCAGGAAGAACGTGATGCTCGTCGTCACGAACACGGTGAGGAACGCTTTGAGCAGCGCCTGCGCGACCGGGTGACGCCAATAGCCGAGGATGTGGCGCGCGCGGCTCGCGCGAGGCGTGGTGGGGAACTGCTGGGCGACCATCTTCGCGTCGGCGGGGGTCGTGGCGGCCACGTCCGCATCCTAGGACGCGTCGAGAAGCGTTTGGAGCGATACAGTCGCGAGCGATTCGAAGCGGTGGTCCGCGCCGTTCAGGTCCATCGCGATGGTCAGCTCGTTCGGCACGACCACGCAGCGCATCCCGGCCGCCTGCGCCGCGAGCATGCCGTTACGCGAGTCCTCGAACGCGATGGC
>DASUSA010000312.1:0-2153 GCA_036375335.1 Candidatus Limnocylindria bacterium | reverse complement strand
GAGCTCCTGAACCGCTGCGGGTACCGCGAGGACGCCTACATCCGTCCGCTCGTCTACAAGAGCAGCGAGCTCATCGGCGTCCGCCTCCATGATCTCGAGTCGGCCTTCACCGTGTTCGCGGTCCCGTTCGGGACGTACATCGACGTCGACCGGGGCATCAGCTGCGGCGTGTCGAGCTGGCGCCGGGTCGACGACAACGCCATCCCGGCGCGCAGCAAGATCACCGGTTCGTACGTGAACGCCGCCCTCGCGAAGACCGAGGCTCAGGACGCCGGCTTCGACGAGGCGATCGTGCTGACGAACGACGGGCACGTCTCCGAGGGGAGTGCCGAGAATCTGTTCATGGTCCGCAACGGCACGCTCATCACGCCGCCGGTGACGGACAACATCCTCGAGGGCATCGTGCGCCAGAGCCTCATCGGCATCGCGGCGGACCAGAAGATCCCGCTCGAGGTGCGCTCGATCGACCGCACCGAGCTGTACATCGCCGACGAGCTGTTCCTCTGTGGCACCGGCGCGCAGCTGTCACCCGTCACGTCGGTCGACCACCGGCGCATCGGCGAGGGGAAGGCCGGACCGATCACGACGCAGCTGAGCCGGATCTACTTCGACGCCGTCCGCGGCAAGAGCGATCGCTACAAGGCCTGGGTGACGCCGATCTATTCGACCTAGCCCTGGCGGGACTTCGCCTTCTTCGCCTTCTGCTTCGCGATCTTGTCTCGTTCGGCGAGCGACTGGCGCACGGTCCCGAAGTTCTTCGCGAGCGCGGTCCGGCGGTCGTCGATGATCTCCTGCTGCATCTTCGGGCTGCGCGACACCTTGCGCGCGCGGCTGGCGTCCTTTGCGCTCACATCGATGATCGACGCGAACCGCTTCAACCCGGCGAGCTGCTTCTTGAGCGGCATGCTGCCCTCCTAGCGCTGCAGGTCCGTGGCGAGTCCTTTGAAGTCCGAGCCGACGACCACGACGATATCCGCGTCGCTCTGCTCGGCGGAGCCCGCATCGCGGACCGGGATGCCGCTGAGCTGCTGGGACAGCTGATCCGCCGTGTAGCGCTTGTTCGCGTTCTTCACCAGGATCTCCGAACGGCTCGCCGCGCCGGCGGTCACGCTCGCGACCCCGAAGGCCCGCGCGGCGAGGCGATCGGCCACCTCCTGCGCGGTGGTGCTCTTGGCGGTCGTGCCACGGACCTCGATCCGGGCGCCCTCCTGCCTGACCCGGGGGTCGTAGAACAGCTCGGCCACGAGGTTCGCGATCTTCGCCTTGTCCGGGATGAGGTAGTAGCCCTGCTGTGAGTTCTGTTCCGTCAGCTCGCAGTGCGGGACGTCGACGTCACAGGGAAGGAGCACCTCGCTCTTGATGTCGCTCGACGGAATACCGCCACCGAGCCCCGCGAGGGGCAGGATGTTCGCCGGATCGAAGCTCGTCTCCACCGCGGAGCCGACGTCGTTGATGATGCCCGGCAGCCGCGCGAGCATCCCATCGATCGCGAGCCGCGCGCGGATCGCAGCGATGACGTCCTGCTGGCGGCGCGCGCGCGAGAAGTCGTTGCTGTCGTGCCGCGACCGGGCGTACTCGAGCGCGACGTCGCCGGGCATGAGCTGCGGTCCCGGCTTGATGTTCAGGCGCTCGATGCCGAAGTCGGCGGTCGGATACGCCTCGTCGCGGATCGGCCGCTTCACGTCGACGAGCGCACCGCCGACGGAATCGACGATCTTCGTGAACGCGTCGAAGTTGATGAGCGCGTAGCTGTTGATCTGGATACCGAGCAGACCTTCGATCGTCGAGCGCGCGAGCTCCGGGCCACCGAGCGCGAACGCGGAGTTCACCTTCCCGCTCCCGTGACCCGGGATGGCGGTCAGGGTGTCGCGCGGCACGGAGAGCATCGCCGCGGTCCGGTTCACCGGGTCGATCGAGAGCACGATCATCGTGTCCGTGTTCTGCGTGTCGCCGGCGACGCCGCGCGAGTCGACGCCGAGCACGAGGACGTTGAGCCGGTCGCGGCCGTTCCAGGGCGGCGGCGCGAACGACGTGCCGACCCCGCGGGTGGTCGCGCCGGCCACAGGCGCGAAGACCTTCGCCGCGACGTTGGCCCAGGCGTTCGCTCCGCGGTACACGCTCGCGTAGCCCGCGATGAGCGCCAAGGTCACGAG
>DASUSA010000311.1:0-3428 GCA_036375335.1 Candidatus Limnocylindria bacterium | reverse complement strand
CAGCTCCTTGATCGAATTGGGGCCCTTCGAGGCAAGCAGGCTCACGATCCCGTGCTGGGCCTCGCGCTCCTGGGTGAAGATGCGGGTCCCGGCCTCCCGGAACGACTTGCCGCTCTTAGTGAGCATTCGCCACCTCCTTCGCGAGATCGATGAACGCCTTGGCCGCGTCCGACTTCGGGTCGTAGACCGTGATCGGCACGCCGGCCGTCGGCGCCTCGCCGACCTTCACTGATTGACGGATCACCGTGCGGAAGACCTGATGATCGCCGAGCTCGCGCAGTGACTCGAGCATGTCCCGTCCGAGGATCGTGCGGCTGTCGTAAAACGTCGGCAGCATCCCGAGCACCTTGAGCTTCGGGTTCAACCGATCCTGCACCGTCTTGATGATCTTCAACAGCGCTGCAACTCCCTTGAGCGCGTAGTACTGCGTCTGAACCGGAATGATCACGCCGTTCGAACCGACGAGCGCGTTGAGCGTGAGCAGGCCGAGCGTCGGGGGACAGTCGATGAGGATGTAGTCGTACCGCTCGACGATGTCCTTGGTCAGCTTGTCGCGGAGGGCCATCTCGCGGCCGATCGCGCTGAACAGCTCGACCTCCGCGGACGACAGGTCGATGTTCGTCGGTGCCACGTCGAGATGCTTCGTCTTCGTGTGCAGGATCACCGAGGCAAGGCTTGTCTCGGGCTCGATCATGACGTTCGCCATCCCGCGATCGACCGAACCGACGTCCACGCCGAGGCCGACGGTGAGGTTCGCCTGGGGGTCGAGATCGATGCAGAGGACGGTGTTCCCGAGCTGGGCGAGCGCTCCGCCGAGGTTGATGGCGCAGGTGGTCTTCCCGACGCCACCCTTCTGGTTCGCGAGCGCGATGACCTTGCCCAAACGGCCACTCCCGTCGCTCTACTACCCGCGCGTGGAAGCGGCGCGCGGGATTGAGCATAGGTGCTCGTGATGGGTAACGGCGCGCACGTGGACTGGTCACGGGTCGTTGTGATCGTGGATTCCGAGCGACCGCCCGATCCGTCGAGCCATCCGGCCCGACTGACGGTCTGCTCGCAGACCGTGGCCGCCCACTCGCTTCGCTCGCACGGGCCTCGGCCACGCTGCGCAAGGGACAGAATGTCCTCTGCGCGTCGTGCGGCCGGGCCCGTAGCTCAGTGGTCCAGAGCGGCGGACTCATAATCTGCTGGTCCTTGGTTCGAATCCAAGCGGGCCCACATGCGCGACTCACGGCGGGCGGGCTATTGAGCTCGGAGGCGAGGGGAGGGCCACTGTTGACGGTCAGCCTCGCTGACGCCCAGCGCGCCCGGCCGGTGATCGCAGCTCACATCCTTCGCACGCCGCTCGTGTCGAGTCACTCGCTCGGGGAGCGGATCGGCGCCGAGGCCCACCTCAAGCTCGAGAACCTCCAGCGGACCGGTTCGTTCAAGGTGCGTGGCGCCGTGTACGCGATGTCGCGGCTTTCGCCCGAGGCGCGCGCCGCCGGCGTGGTCACGATGAGCGCGGGCAACGCCGCGCAGGCGATCGCGTACGCCGGACGGGCGCAGGGGGTGCGGGTCACGGTCGTGATGCCTGACACCGCCCCGAAGACGAAGATCGCCGCGACCCAGGGCTACGGGGCCGAGATCCGGTTCGCGCCGGACATGACGCAGCTCCTCCCGATGGTCCAGGAGCTCGAGGCGAAGGGCCTCCACTTCCTGCATCCGTTCGATGACGACGACGTCATCGCCGGCCACGCCAGTCTCGGAATGGAGATCCTCGAGGATCTGCCCACCGTCGACCTGGTCGTCGTGGGCGTTGGCGGCGGAGGGCTGATCTCCGGTGTCGCGCTCGCGGTGAAGGCCTTGCGTCCCGGGGCGCGGATCGTGGGCGTCGAGCCCGAGGGTGCGCAGGGCATGCGCAAAGCGCTCGATGCCGGGCACTCGGTACGGCTCGAGTTCACCAAGACCGTCGCCGACGGGCTCGCGGCGCCATTCGCCGGCGAGCGCAACCTGGAGATCATCAAGCGCGACGTCGACGACGTCGTCGTCATCTCCGACGACGCGATCCTCGATGGCCTGCGCTTCCTGGTGGCCCGGGCGCGGATCGTCGCGGAGCCCGCCGGTGCGGCCGCGGTCGGGGCCCTCCTCTGCGGCGCGGTGAAGCCGCGTCCGGGCGAGCGGGTGGTCGCGATCGTGTCGGGCGGGAACGTCGACCCGGACCGGCTCGCGGGCTTCCTCGCGTGACCCGAGCGACGCTCTATGCAGACGGCGGCGCGCGCGGCAACCCAGGTCCGGCCGGCTCCGGGGCGGTGCTCCTGGACGAGCATGGCGAGGTCATCGCGGAGCTTCGATGCTCGCTCGGCCACGCGACCAACAACGTGGCCGAGTACACCGGGTTGATCATCGGCCTCGAGGAGGCGCTCAAGCGCGGGATCGATCAGCTCGACGTCCGCATGGACTCGCTGCTGGTCGTGCAGCAGATGAACGGGCGCTGGAAGATCAAGCACCCAGGGTTGAAGCCGCTCGCGTTGCGTGCCGGCGAGCTGCTCGCGCGCTTTCCTCACCGCACGATCGAGCACGTGCCGCGCGAGCTGAACTCGCTCGCCGACGCGCAGGTGAATCGCGCGATCGACGACGCGATCCGTGACTGAGGAGGGTGTCCCCGATCCGCTCACGAGCTTCATCTCGCGCAGCCTGCGGAGCGAGGTGACCGACGTGAGCGAGGTGATCCTGCAGGACACCACCGAGGCGGAGCTCGACCGGGTGAGCTTCACGCAGGGCGGCGTTCGCCGGACGCTCATCGTGAAGCGCGTGCCGCCCCACGCCTCGCTCGAGGTGAAGCTGCTGCCGCACCTTGCGCGGAAGAGCGATCGGGTGCCGGTCGTCTACGCGCGCGGGATCCCACCGGCGACCGTGCCGGCCTGGCCGTGGCTGCTGATCGAAGATTTGCTCGACGCCCCGGCGGCCGACGACCTCGAGGCGATCCTGCGGGCGAAGGTCGCGGTCGAGGGGGCCGTCGCCGCCGACGGGCCGGCGCTCGTCGCGCTCGGCGTGCCGCGGATCACGCGCCGCGGGGCGCTCGAGGCGTGGCCGGAGGTGCTCGTCCACGGTGCCCTCGGCGGCCGGACCACGGTGCAGACGGATCGCGGCGTCGTGTTGACCGAGTGGCGGCAGGCGTCGCTCGGGTCCGGGCTCACCGACGTGGTCCGGCTCGCCCGGGTCTTTGGCGTCCCGGCCGGTCCGCTCGCCGCGCTCTATGCCGCCGAGACCGGCCGGACGCTCACGGCTGAGGCGCTCGAGGCGGCGGAGGAGCTCCTCTAGGACGTAAAATGAACGGCGGCCGAGCAGGCTAGATGGTCGCGGCGGCGCAAGCCGCTGAGGAAAGTCCGGGCACCACAGGGCACGACGGCGGGTAACACCCGCCCGCCGCGAGGCGAGGACCAGCG
>DASUSA010000310.1:0-4218 GCA_036375335.1 Candidatus Limnocylindria bacterium | reverse complement strand
GGCCGTCGGCGGTGCGCAGCGTGAGGTACTCGCGCGCGATGCCGTCGGCCCACCACTCGCCGTCCACGCGCCAGCGCCGCACGACCTCGACGACGATCAGCCGCCGGTTGCCGACGCGAAGCGCGCCGGGCTCCCCCTCGTACCACTCCATGTGTGCCGGCAGCGGATCGGCGAACAGGCGACTCACCGGACCACCTCCTCCCACTCCGCGGCGCGCTCGGGCAACCGCGCGTCGGGGTCGACGATCCGCGGCTGCAGCACGACCGCCGGGCCGAGCCGTGTGCGGAGGAACTGCGCGACCGAGATCGCTTCTTCGGCGTGCGCGCCATCGGGCGCGAACAGCCCGATCTGGCGGCCGCGCGCGGGCTCGACCGCGGTGATCTCGAGCGCCGCGGAAGTCACGGGGCCGAGCGTCGGGATCTCCTCGAGGCCCCAGCGCAGCGAGCGGACGAGCGCCGCCGACTCCGCCGACGGCGGCAGCAGCGAGCGCTCCAGCCGGAGCGGCAGGAGCTCCTCGCGCTCGAGCACAAGGCGGAGGCGCAGCGCGGCGAGACCGTCGTGGCGAAGCGCCTCCGCGAGCTCATCCGCCGCGGCCCGCAGGGCGAAGATGAGCCGCTCGCGCGAGTCGACCGGCTCGTCCCAGATGCGCTTCGCGCGGATGCGGCGGCGCGGCGCCACGCCACGCACGTCCTCCACGAGCTCGCCGGTCGCGACCGCGCACGCGATCGCGGCCGACTGACCGAACCGATCGGTCACGGATCCGCGCGGCAGCGCGAGCAGCTCGCCGATCCGCCGCACGCCGAGCAAGGCGAGCTCCGCGATGACCTTCGGGTCGAGCGGGAGGATGTCGAGCGGCAGGGCGTCGAGGAACGCGCGCTCGCCCCCGGCCGGGATCTCGCTCACCTTTCCCGCGGGCGTCCGCGCAGCTGCGACGCGCGCGACGAACGGCGTCGTCCCGAGGCCTCCCGAGAGCGACTGCCCACCCGATGCGCCGCACACGCTGATCGCGTTGCGCGCGACGCGCAGCGGCGCGCCGAGGAGCCGCTCGGTCCCGCGCAGGTCGCACACGAACGCGCCGTCGTCGGCCACGCCGACACGCGGAAGCATCGCGCAGAGCGCCGCGAGGATCCGCGCGCGCGGCGCACCCTCGGGGACGGCGATCGCGAGATAGCTCTTCATCCTGTTTTCTCCAGCAGCGCCCCGCGGGTCCCGAGGTCGCGCACGTCCGCACCGAGCGCGGCAAAGTGGAAGAGGGCGCGCTCCGCGACGAGCGCGGTCCAGCCGGTCGTGCGGCCGAAGCGCTCGGCCCACGCGACGCGCGCGAACGAGAACGTCGGAATCGCGAGCCGCTGCGCGCGCACATCGGAGATGACGAGCAAGCCGGCCGGCGACGACCGCACGATCGGCAGGAGCGGCGCGAGATCGTCGATCCGGATCTGGGATGGCGAGAGCTGCGGACCGGTGTCCACGACCGCCAGCCGGAAGCCGTCGCTGCGCAGCGCGGCACCGGCCGCGAGCAGCACGTCGTCGCGCGTCCTCGCGCGAACGACGAACACGCGGGTCAGGTCGACGCCCGCGCGCAGCGCGGCCAGCGGATCGAACGTCGCGGAGGGATCGATCCAGAGCACGGTGCCGCCATCGCGCTGCGCGCCGGCCGCGGCGCGATGCGCGAGCGTGACCTTGCCCGCACTCTCACTGCCGACGAACGCGAGCGGCGCGCCCGAACCGAGTCCCGGCGTGAGCGCGTCGAGCGAGCCGCCGAACTGGATGCGCCGTTCGCCGGCCTGACGCTCGGCGACCGCGCCGTGCGCGAGCACGTGTGTGCCGAACCGGCCCTCGACGCTGGCGATCGCCTCCGCCAGTGCGGTCTTCGTTCGCGCTGGGCCCACCCGCCACGCTCCCCGTACACCGTTCTCCTGGCCTGGGCTCCATAGAACGGATGTTCTAAGAATAGGGCGCCGATCAGTGGGCCGTCAAGCCTCGAAAGTGAAAAACGACGGCGTGCCACCTTTGGCCGCTGTCGTGCACGGACCCGAGGCCTAGGGGGGCCGACGCCCGTGGACATCGACCACAAGGGACCCGAGAAGTGCACCGACTGCCGCCAGGACGCGTACATCCGCCTGGCCGGCACGGAGGACTACGTCTGCGCCCACTGTTTCGCCGACCGCGGCCGGAGCGCGCAAGCCCCCGACTCGCGCTTCCCTAGAGCGTCGCAGCCTCCACCGACAAGATCGGCGGGAGATGCTGCGCGATAAGGGCCCACGTGCGGCCCTCGTCGGCGCTCCCCCAGATCTCCCCGCTCGTCGTGCCGAAGTACACGCCCGCAGGATCCAGGCGATCGGTCGCCATCCCATCGCGCATGACCTCGTAGGCCGCTCCGCGCGGTAGCCCATTCGCCTGCTTCGTCCACTTCTTGCCGCGGTCGCGAGTGCGCCACACGCCCGCGCCGGCCGCCGGGGGCGACATGCGCATCGGGAACTCGAGCGGGAAGAGGTACGCGGTCTTCGGATCGCGCGGGTGGATCGCCGACGCGAACCCATAGTCCGTCGGCAGGCCCTTCGTCACGTTGGTCCACTTCTTCTCGCCGGCATCCTTGAAGTACGCACCGATGTGGGCCTGCTGGAAGCGCGCGCCCGGCACGGTGGGGCTGCTGACGACGTGGTGTACGCAGACGAGATCGCCGTCCTGCTCGATCGGCACCGGTGATGCGAGGCCGGAGTTCGTCCGGGTCCACGACCTGCCGCCATCGGCGGTCTCGTACACCCCGCCCGAGCTGATGCCGATGGTCATCGCCTTTGGGTCGCCGGCGTCCACAGCGATGGAGTGCAGGCCGAGCCCGCCGCCGCCCGGTTCCCACTTCTTCGCGTCCTCGTGCTCGTTCAGCGCGCGCACCGACTCCCAGCTCTCGCCGCGGTCGGTGCTCTTGAACAGTGACGCGGGCTCCGTGCCGATCCACATGACGGTTGGCTCTTTCGCGTGCCCGGGCTCGATATGCCAGGTACGGCTGAAGGTGCGCTCGTCGCCCTTCGGGAACGCCGGGTTTTTGCCGGGTTTCCAGGTCTTCCCGAGGTCGCGCGAGATCTCCACCCGCGGCCCGCCCCAGCTCATGTTGATGCCCGCGTAGAGCGACTGACCGTCGCGCGGATCGAAGGCGACGTGATAGACCGGCTGGCCCGTGAAGTACGGCCCCTCGAGCCGCCAGCGCTCGCGCGCCGCACCGCTGCGGAACACGTAGACGCCCTTCTTAGTCCCCAGAAGCACCGCCACACCGCGCGCCATATCAGACCTCCCCGCCGGACACAGCCGGCACGATGTGGACGATGTCGCCGTCGCGGAGCGCCGTGCGCTCACCGTCCAGGTATCGCATCTCTTCCTCGTTCGCGAAGATGTTCACATGCTCACGCATCTTGCCGTGTTCGTCGCGGAGGCGCTCGGCGAGGCTCGGGTATCGCGCGACCAGGCCCGCGAGCGCGGTCGCGATGTCGGTGGCCTCGACCGTCGCGCTGCGCGTCCCGCCGGCGAATTCGCTGAACGCGCCGTGCAGCTTCACCGTTACGTTCCCCATGCCCATTCGCAGTTTAGGCAACGCGCTGCGTAGACTCGCGGACCAATGAAGACGGCGTTCCTCGGGGACCCGGCCGCCCACGACGCAGGGATCGTCGGCGCCAAGGCGGCCACGCTCTCGCGGCTCGCGGGCCGGTTCCGGGTGCCCGCCGGGTTCTGCCTGGACGCGAGCGTGTTCGACGGGCTCGGTGCGGCACTCCAGGGCGACCCCGCTGCCCTTGCCGCCCTCCGCGCGCTCGTCGCGCAGGGCCATACCGAGCTGCGGGCGCGCACCGGCCGTGACGATCCCGCGGTCGCGGTCCGCTCGTCGGCAATCGGCGAGGACGGGGGTGAGACCTCGTTCGCCGGACAGCACGAGACGATCCTCGACGTGCGCGGGCCCGGTGCGATCACCGACGCGGTGCTCGCGTGCTGGCGTTCGGCCTCGTCCGATCGCGCCATCGCGTATCGGAAAGAGCATCGGATCGCCGCGGCGCCCCGCGTGGCTGTGCTCGTGCAGGAGTTGGTACCGGCTGACGCGGCGGCGATCGTGTTCTCGGTCGACCCGGTGAGCGGCGACCGCGGGACGATGGTCATCGACGCCTGCGTGGGGCTCGGCGAGCAGATCGCGGCGGGCACCGTCACACCGGACACGTACGCCGTCCGCAAGGCCGA
>DASUSA010000309.1:0-6953 GCA_036375335.1 Candidatus Limnocylindria bacterium | reverse complement strand
GTTCATCTTGACCTCGATCTCGCGATCGAAGCCCGCACCGGGATCGCGATCCATGCGGGTGAAGTACGACCGCGCATAGCAGTACGGGCAGGCGTGCATGCAGCCGCGATACGGATTCAGACTCCACTGGAACGGCATCCCTTGCACCCGGGTGAGCGCCGATTTGCATTCCGACTCGATGAACCGGACCGATTCGACCATAAGAACAGATGTTCTATCACGGACCAGCGCAGGAGTCACGGCGTTCGCACACGCCCGGCGCACGGCTCAGTGGGTCTGGAGTCTCTCCGGGAGGCGCAGGCGCCGACGGCTGGGTTCGGGGCTAGGAGGCCGCGGGGGCGATGAAGACGCGGTCCTTGCCGTGCCGCTTGGCGTCGTACAGGGCCGCGTCGGCGCTGCGGAAGAGCGAGTCCTCGTCCGACGCGGAACGCGGGTAGCCCGCGACCCCGATCGAGACGGTGCCGCTCACATGTGCGCCGTCACTGGCGACCACTCGGGCCGCCGCGACGGCGACGCGGATGCGCTCGGCGACCAGAGCGGCCGCCTCAGGCGTCGCGTCCGGCTGCAGGACCAGGAACTCGTCGCCGCCGAAGCGAGCGACGACGTCGCTCGTCCGGACGTGGCCCTGGACGGCCTGGGCGATGGCGACCAGATGGCGGTTGCCGGCCTCGTGGCCATAGCGATCGTTCACGTCCTTCAGCGAGTCGCTGTCGATGACGAGCAGCGAGAGCGGCCGGTCGCTGCGCTTCGCGCGCTCGATCTCTTCGTGCAGCCGCGCGCGGAAGTGCCGGCCGGTGTACACGCCGGTCAGCTCGTCGGTGACCGACAGGCGCCGCACGGCTTCGTGCGATGCGGCGGCGGAGATGGCCAGCGATGCCTGGCTGGCAAGCGTCTGGGCGAAGCGGTAGTGCTCCGTGGTGAACGTGTTCACGCCCATCTTGACCGCCCGGATGACGCCGAGCAGTCGCTGGTCGGCGACAAGCGGCACGACGATCGCGGACTTGCGATCCAGCGGCACGCCGGTGACCGCGAGCACGCGCGGATCCGCGACGAGGTCCGGGATGAGCGCCGGTTCGCGATGCTCGGCGGTCCAGCCGACGATGCCTTCGCCGAGCTTCACCTTCGTGTCGCGCACGGTCGTCTCGTATTCCATCGAGTAGTACCGCGGCTCGTACACCATCGTCGCGACCTCAAGCCACTCGGTCTCCTCATCCCACAGGAACACCGCGGTCGAGTCGGCGGTCGTCACGCGCTGAAACGCCTCGACGATCGTCTGGAGCGTTCCGTCGCGGTCGAGCTGGGTCGCGCGCCGGGCGACTTCGTTCACGGCCTGGAGCTCCTCGATGTCGCTGCGGCGAGCGGCGTGCTCGCGTGCGTGCATGAGGGCGAGCGACACGAGCCCCGCGAACGCCGAGAGGAGGCGCTCGTCCTGGAGCGAGAATGCGTCGGTCTTCGGGCTCTGCACCGTGAGAACGCCGAGCAGGTCGCCGCGGGCGATCAGCGGGACGCACATCTCGGACCGGCACGAGGGCGACGCCGCGATGTAGCGCGGGTCGCTCGACACATCACCGACATTGAGGATCGTGCGCGATCTGGCGCACGCGCCGGTGAGCCCCCGCTCGGCGGACATGCGGTAGTTCATGACGCCGAGGTCCATGCTGCCCTCGCCCGCGGCCATTCCCGTGTAGAGCTCGTCGCGTTCGGCGTCGTAGAGCAGCAGGTAGCGCATCGAGTAGCCGAATTGCTCGCCCAGCAGCTCGACAGCGTGCGAGAGGACACTCGCTTCATCCGTCGCCGCGTTCAGCAGCGCATCGGCCGCGCGCATCAGCACGGATAGCTCGTTCGCCCGAGGAGTCATCACTGCCATGTTCCAAACCTTAGGCGGGCGGTCTCCGATGGAGGTTCCGCGCGAGGGAGTACGGACGTCCTACTGCACGAGGCGTGCGGGGACACCCGCCAGAGGGAGGGTCCGCAGCGTCTTCCCGGACTTTTCATCGAGGATCAAGAGCTGGGCGGGGTCGCGCCTGGCCATCAGGATCCGATCTCCCCCACTCAGCGGACCGCAGTCGGTTCCCGCGCTCGTACTCCGCGAGTCTGTGCCAACGACGTAACGCCGAGCGTTCGTCCCGGCGACCGAGCACAGATGGATCGTGCCATCCGCCGTCGCGGCGGCCTGAAGGCCGATCCCGATCTGGCCACCCCGCTGGCCCTGTGGAAACGGTGCCTGGAGCGCGATGTCGGTCCAGTGGAGTTGATCGGTGATCACGTACACCCGGAGACCGCCGCCGCTGAACCCACCGTCGAACGCGGCGATGCCGGTCCGTGCCTCGCTGATGCGGAATGCGGTCGGCGGCACCAACGAGCCACGCGGCAACGTCAGTCGCGAGCCCACGGCGCGCGTCTTGACGTCGATGAACGCGACCTGGAGCCGTTGCGGGTCGCCGAACGGCACGATCAGCGTGTCGCCACTGATCACGCCAGGCCCCGCTGTCGTCGGCAGCACGATCGGGTCGGCCGGCTTCTTGGTCGCGAGGTCGATCGGCACGACGGTGCTCTGCACGTTTGTCACCGCGATCGCGAAGAGCGTGTTCCCATCCGCCGTCGGCACCAGTGACACGACATTCGGCCCACCGAGGTCCGCCGCGCCGAATTGCGATCCGGTCGTGGCGTCGAGCATGACGACCTTGCCGCCGTTGAGTCCAACGTAGAGCGACCGGCGGTCAGCCGACAGCGCGAGCGCTGTGATCCGGTCGCCGGCATCGAACAGCTGGCGCGTGCCAGCGTCAAGGTCGATCGCCTCGATCTCCCGCGCGTCCGCCTCGTCGCTGCTCCGTGAGATCGCGACGAACACGACGGACGGTGCCGCGGTCGGCCGCGCGAGCGGGCCGAGGCCGAGCACGTACGCGATCGCGACCGCGCCGATCAGCAGAACGATCGCGCCGACGGCGATGAGCGGTCCGCGCACTACAGCCTCAGTATGGCGAGCGCCAGTGGAGGAACGCCTCGTCATCACCCGCGAGCCGTTCAATGCCGAGACCCGGCTCGAGCAGCACGAGGGTCCGCTGACCCCGGGTGGCCTGCACTACGTGCGCTGCCACTTCCCGTTCCCAGGCCCACCATCGAGCATCGCCATCGCTGGCGCGGTGCAGCACCCGCGATCCGTCTCTGTCGCCGAGCTGCGCGCGTTGGAGGCGCGCACGCTCGCGGTGACGCTCGAGTGCGCCGGCAACGGCCGGGCGTTCCTTCAGCCGCCGGCTCCGGGCGAGCAGTGGGGCCAGGGAGCGGTGAGCACCGCCCGATGGACCGGCGTCTCGCTCCGCTCGCTCCTCGAGCCGGCCGGCCTTTCTCCGGCGGTCGTCGAGATCCTGTTCCGCGGCGCCGACGCCGGCACGACGCCCGGTGACGAGCGCCGGATCGCATTCGAGCGGTCGCTCCCGGTCGAGCGCGCCCTCGCGGACGACGTGCTCGTCGCCTACGCGATGAACGGGACCGATCTGCCGGTCGAGCACGGCGCGCCGGCGAGATTGATCGTCCCGAGCTGGTACGGCATGGCCTCGGTGAAGTGGCTCGCGGAGATCATCGCGCTCGAGCGGCCGTTCCGCGGCTACTTTCAGGCGGACCGCTACGTCACGGGTGACCGGCCGCTGCAACAGCTGCGGCCGCGGGCGGTCATCGCCGAACCCGTGCGCGATGTTCCGGCCGGGACCGCGACGATGCGCGGGTACGCCTGGTCCGGCCAGGGAGCGGTCACCCGCGTCGAAGTCTCGTCGGACGGCGGGGCGAGCTGGCGCGACGCGGCACTTGGCCCGCCGGTCTCACCGGCCGCGTGGCGGGAGTGGCGCGCGGAGTGGAACGCGGCGCCCGGCCTCCATCACCTGCTCGCGCGGGCGACCGACGCGACCGGCGAAGCTCAGCCACTGATGCAGCGTCGGGACCCGCTGGGATACGAGAACAACGCGGCGCAACCGGTCCGCATCTACGCACGCTGACGGCGGTGGGGCCACAACGAGCGGAACGCTGAGCGCAGGCCGGCGAGCCGGTGCGCGATGGTGGGGATCGGCTCCGCATTCGGCAGGATCGCATCCGTCTCGAGCGGGCTGGTGCGCAGGCGCACCTGGAGGAGCAGCCGGTACAGGATCTCCCACTGCTCGAAGTCGAGCTCGGTGTCCGCGATGCGCCGCGCGATCGCATCGAGATCCGCCTCGCCGCGCGCCGCGCGCGCGAGCGCGTCTTCGATCTGCTGGGCCTCCGGCGTCCAGGTCTGGTACGCCCGCGTGAACGTGAGCTCGCGCGCGATCGCGGCACGGGCCCGCGAGAGCGGGCCCTTGCGGCCTCGCACCGCCAGGTCCATCGGGTGGATCACGATCTCGACGCCCGGGTCGTACAGCACGACCAGCTGTTCGGGGACGAGCGCCGCGACACGTTTCCCGCCGCAGAGCGCGAGGATCCGACCGGGCAGCTCGTACATCCATCCGGCACGCCGGGTCGCAAGCGGCAGCTTGGCGCGCTCGAGGGCCTCACGGAGGTCGCGGACCACCGAGTCGTAGCCCCCGGGCTGGACCGCGATCGCGACGTGATCGCTCTGCCAGCGCCGCAGCATCGCCCCGATGTTCGTGAGCGGCGCGAGCACCATCATCCACAGCAGGACGACGAACAGGCCGATCGTGTACGGGTAACCGCGCAACGTCTCGCGCACGAGGTCCCCACCGCGCGGCTTCGCGTTCGTCAGCTTCGTCGACAGGAACCCGACCGCGAGCGGCAGCAGGACCGCGAGGGTGAGCAGGACCGGCCGGACCCACGGGTCCGCCCATTTCGGGATCGTGACGAAGGCGAGCAAGAACGTCGCGACGCTCGGGACGGCAATGCCCGCGAGCACGATCGGCCACAGCAGGGACGCCGCGGCCATCGCCGATAGGAACAGCTGGCGGTCCTCGGGGACCCGGCCGAACAGGGCCATGGTCGCCCATGAGAACGCGAGGCTCAGGACGCGGCCGAGCTGACGTCCAACGAAGGCGAAGATCGCGCCGATGGGAAGCATGCGTCGGGGTGACGCACGAGCCATGCCGCCACGTCGTCGAGCAGCGCCTGCGCACCGACGACGTTCGATTCGGCGCCGGAGTCCGGGTTCAGGTGTCCCCGGTCCACACCATCGGCCACGCGCCCGGCGGCGCGGTCGTAGACCGGCCGGCGGGACGGGTTGCGGCCGTCGAACCACGCCCGTGCGTCGCGCGCGGCGTTCGCGTACCGAGCATCGCCGGTGGCCTGCGCGAGCTGCTCCATCGAGAACACGGCCGAGGCCGCGCCGTATGGCTGCACGGTCGGGAGATCGAAGCCGTTCGCGATGAGCGGCATGAGGTACTCGTCCGCGCTCCGGCGCGCGACCTGGATCAGGTCTGGACGCCGCAATGTCGTGCCCGCGAGCGCGAGCACGCCTTCCTGGATGTGCGCCCAGATGTGCGGCTCCGTGGCGTCGTGCGCGTCGAGCAGCACGTTGCCGCGGCGCTGCGAGACGATGTCGTCGCACCAGCGGGCGATATCGGCCGGGGGATCCTGCGCGTCCAATGCCGCAAGGACCTGCACCGCGCGCACGTCTGCGCCGACCGGGCGCTCGTCGAATGACGCACGCGCTCGCCGGTAGTCCTCGCGCGCGCGATCATCGCCGAGCACCCGCCAGGCCTTGGCCATCGCCCGCGCGCCGCGAGCCTGCCAGAACGACGCGCCATCGGCGCGCGAGGTGATGCCGTCGATGTTGCGCACGCCGTTCCAATCCAGGACGAAATTCACGAACCGTCCGTCGTCCTGCTGCATCCAGCGGCAGAAGCCGAGCAGGCCGTCGACCCACACGCGCGCCACAGGCAGCTTCGTGCGCGCCCACAGATCGCTCCACAGGACGAAGGCCCGCGAAACGTCGTCCAGGCACGCGACGCCCTCGATCCCACTCTCCTGGGCGCCGAAGTGCTCGCCGGCGTCGTCCGCGTAGATCGCGAGACCGAGCGCGGCCTGATCGCCGGCATCGAGCGGCCGCGCGAGGCCCACGAGGCGGCTCAGCATGGCTCGAGGCTGTCGAGGATCACCCGCACGTCGAAGTCCGCGGCGGCGACCACCGAATCGGCGGCGCCGTAATACAGGCGGATTCGCTCACCGCGATCGTCGAGCGGGATGTGACCACACGAGAAGACCGTGTGGTTGAACAGGCCGGTGGTCTCGTAGATCTCCGTGGGCTTGAGGATCGGCTTCGGCGAGCGCGCGATGACCTTGCGCGGGTCCTCGAGATCCATGAGCAGCGCGCCCATGGCGTAGGTCGTGTTCCGGTCGACGCCGTGATACAGCTCGAGCCAGCCGCGCTCGGTGCGGAACGGCACCGCGGACGCACCCGTGCGCAGCTCGTCCCACTGCCCCCAGCGGGGCATCGCGAGCGGCCGGTGGCCGCCCCACTCCTTCAGGTCGTCGGAGAACGCGATCCAGATCCCGAAGATCCGCGCGAACGACTGTGGCATCGGCCGGGTCAGGGCGACGTACTTGCCGCCGATCTTCTCGGGGAAGATGACCGCGTCCTTGTGGTCGGGAAGGAGGATGACGCCCTTCCGGTCGAACGTCACAAAGTCGCGCGTCGTGGCGAGGCTCGTCGTGATGCCCCAGCGTGAGACGGAGACGTACGTGACCTGGAAGGCGCCGTCGATAAACGTGACCCGCGGATCCTCGACGCCGTACTCCTCGAGCGGCACGAGCGGCCCGAGCGACACACCTTGCTCGACCGTGAAATGCACCCCGTCGCGCGATCGCGCCACGCGGAGATGCGAGATCTGGGCGAGGTAATCCTGATAGCCCTCGTTCACCATGCCGAGCGGGCCGCTGGCGTTCTTGTACCGGATGGCCCGTGGGTCCTTCAAGTCGAGGCCCGGAAGCTCCTTCGGGATGTACGCGACGCGCACGGACGGGGGCTGCGTCGACGC
>DASUSA010000308.1:0-4270 GCA_036375335.1 Candidatus Limnocylindria bacterium | reverse complement strand
GGAGCCGGGCAAGATCTTCCACGAGCTGCGCCGCGGGGAGCTCGCACGCCTCGGCGAGGTCCCCCACCGCCCGTACTACGGCACCATCGACGCGACCCCGCTGTTCGCGATGCTGTTCGCCGAGACCGTGAAGTGGACGGGCGACCGCGTGCTCTGGCGCGAGCTGCTACCGGCGGCCGAGCGCGCGATCACCTGGTGCGACACCTTCGGCGACGCGGACCACGACGGCTACATCGAGTACGGCGCGGGCCCGAGCGATCTGCGCAATCACGGGTGGAAGGATTCCGCGAACTCGCTTTCAGACCCCGACGGCAAGCCTTCGGTGCTCCCGGCCGCGTTGGTCGAGGCCCAGGCCTACGTGTACGCCGCGAAGTGCGGCCTGGCCGATCTCTACGCGATCGACGGCGAGGCTGAACGCGCGGTGGTGCTGCGCGCGGAGGCCGCCGGGCTCGCGGAGCGGTTCGAGCGCGACTTTTGGATGGAGAATGAGGGCTGCTACGCGCAGGCCCTCGACGGCAACAAGAAGCAGGTGCCGGCCGTCACGAGTAACGCTGGCCACGCGCTCTGGGCCGGCATCGCGCGACCGGATCGCGCCCGCCGCGTCGTCGAGCGACTGATGGCCCCGGACATGTTCAGCGGCTGGGGCGTGCGCACCCTCTCGAGCACGTACCCCACCTACAACCCGATGAGCTACCACAACGGATCGGTGTGGCCGCACGACAACTCGCTCATCGCGCAGGGCTTCGTGCGGTACGGGTTCCGCGACGAGGCGAATGCCATCGTCGAGGCGCTCGTCGAGGCCGGGAAGCGCTTCCCGAATGCGCGGGTGCCTGAGCTGTTCTGCGGCTTTCAGCGCGACCTGCGCTTCTCCTCGCGGCCCGCCGATTACCTGATCTCGTGCATCCCGCAGGCGTGGTCGGCCGGGATGATCTTCCTCTGCCTCCGGACCCTCCTCGGCCTCGAGCCCGACCTCGAGCGGCGGCGGATCCTGGTCGATCCCGCGCTGCCGGTGTGGCTCGACCGCATCGAGGTCCAGCACCTCCGCGCGTATGACTCGCTCATCTCGTTCCGCGTCCGCCGCTCCGGCCGGAGCATCACGGTGACCGGCGGGGGCTCGCGGGTCGCGCGCGCCTCGACGCCGGCGGTCACGTGAGCCGCGCGAAGCGACGGGTCCTCTTCCTCCACTACACGGCACCCTCGATCCTCGGCGGCGTCGAGCACGTGATGGGGATCCACGCGGCGGCAGCCGAGCGGGCCGGAGACAGCGTCGCGATCCTCGCCGGCCGCGGCACGGAGCGCGGCGTGCCGGTGATCAAGATCCCGGAGCTCGATTCGCAGCATCCGGCGGTGCTCCGCGATCGCGCGGCGCTCGCTCGCGGTGAGGTCTCGCCCGAGCACGCCATCCTGGTCGCCACGATCACTCGGAAGCTCCGTCCGCACGTCCGGCGTGCCGATCGCGTCGTCGTGCACAACGTCTTCACGCTCCATCTGAACGCCGCGCTGACCGAGGCGCTGTTCGGTCTGGCCGCGGAGCGGCCCGGCCTCTTCATCGCCTGGACCCACGACCTCGCCTGGACCGACGCGCAGTACCTCGCCCAGCGCCATCCCGGCCGGCCGTGGTCGCTGTTCGCGACCGCGGCGCCGGGGGTCCGCTACGTCGCGATCTCCGAGAAGGCCGCACGCGAGCTGAGCACGCTCACCGGCCTCGCGCGCTCCAAGATCGCGATCGTGCCGAACGGCGTGGACCGCGTGGCGGTGCTCGGCCTGTCGGCCGGAGGCGTCCGCATCGCGACGCGCCTCGGACTGTTCGAAGCCGATCCGCTGTTGCTCCTGCCGGTGCGCATGACCCGCCGCAAGCGCATCGAGATCGCGATCGACGCCCTGGCGGAGCTCCGCCGCGCGCATCCGCGCGCCGCGCTCGTCGTCACCGGCGGCCCGGGAGCGCACAACCCGCTCAATGTCGCGTACGAACGCGAGCTCGCGACCCGTGCCGGACCGGGCGTGCATCTGCTGCACGCCGAGCACATCCGCATCGGCGTCCGCGAGCTTGCGGATCTCTACGGCCTGGCAGACGCGCTCGTGCTGCCGTCGGCCAACGAGGGGTTCGGCTTGCCGATGCTCGAGGCGGGCCTGCGCCGGCTGCCGATCATCTGCTCGGACATCCCCGCGCTCCGCGAGACCGGCGGCGCGGACGCGACGTACGTCCCGGTCGACGCCGACGCGGCCACGTTCGCGAGCGCGATCGAAGCGCGACTCGCTGGCGACCCCATCGCGCGGCTCCATCGCCGGGCGCGGGAGAACGAATGGCCTCGGATCCTGGCCGAGCTCGTGCTACCGGTGATCCACGCATGAAGATCCTCGTCGCCATCGTCGACCCGGTCCGCGACCGCGGGCTGATCGACGTCGCCGCGGGCCTCGCGAAAGAGGGCGGCGAGATCGTCCTCGCCTCGGTCATCGAGGTGCCTGACGGCGAAACGTTGGCCTCGGCGCAGCCACAGGCCCGCGCCCGGCGACGCGAGCTCACGACGCTGGCGGGAACCCAGAGCGTCCGCCCACTCGTGACGGTCGCGCGGCTCGGTTGGGCCGCGATCGCTGAGGCCGCGCGTGAGGAGCGCCCGGACCTGCTGCTCATCGGCTGGCGCCGCCCGGGCTGGGATTTCCTCGGGACGACCATCGAGGAGATCCTCCGGGAGCCGCCGTGCGACCTCGGGATCGTCAAGGGGCCCGCGGGCCGCGCCCGCCGCATCCTCGTGCCGGTGCGCGGTGGCCGCTACGCCGAGCTCGCTGCAAAGATCGGCGTCGATCTCGCGCGCGCGAACGGCGGCACGGTGACCCTGCTCCACGTCGCACCCGAGGATCGGACGTCGCGCCGCACGAGCGCGACGCTGTACCAGCTGGTCGGCGAGCGCGCGTTCGACGAGCGCGTGGACGAGCTGCTGACGCGCGTGGGCGACGCCGAGCCGATCATCACCGACGAGCTCAGCCGCCACGACCTCGTCCTGTTCGGCGCGAGCGGCGGACCCGAGCCACTCGGGCCGATCGGTCAACGCATCATCGGCCAGGCGAAGGCCGCGATCATCGTCCGCACGCGGACGCCGGTCGCATCGAGCGTGTTCCTGCAGCCGACCCCGCTGCCGACCGATCGGACCGAGCGGAGCACCGCCATCGGCGAGCTCGTGGACAAATGGTTCGTCGAGAACACCTTCACCAGCGCCGAGTTCGCGGACCTCGCAGCGCTCGTCGCGCTGAAGGAGAAACAGGGCGTCCGGATCTCCGTCGCGCTCCCGACGCTGAACGAGGAGGCGACGATCGGCAAGGTCATCACTGCGATCCGCTCGCGGCTCATGGAGCGCTTCCCGCTCGTCGACGAGCTCGTGGTCATCGACTCCGACTCGACGGATCGCACGCGCGAGATCGCCAAGAAGCTCGGCGTCCCGGTGCACATCCACCAGCAGGTGCTCCCGGAGATCGGGCCGGGCCGCGGCAAGGGCGAGGCCCTCTGGAAGAGCCTCGCGATCACGAACGGCGACCTCGTCGTCTGGGTAGATACGGACGTGTCGCAGTTCCACCCGAAGTTCGTCTACGGCCTCATCGGTCCGCTCCTGATCCGGCCGGAGATCGCGTTCGTGAAAGCGTTCTACCGCCGGCCGCTGAACGTCGGCGGCGAGCTGCAGGCCACCGGCGGCGGGCGCGTCACCGAGCTCGCCGCCCGGCCGATCCTCAACCTGTTCTTCCCGGAGCTATCGGGGATCATTCAGCCACTCTCGGGCGAGCAGGCCGGGCGCCGGTCACTGCTCGAGCGGCTGCCGTTCTTCGATCTGTACGGCGTCGAGACCGGGCTGCTCATCGACATCCTGCGGGCCGCAGGGCTGCGGTCGATCGCCCAGGTGGACATGAAGCAGCGCATCCACCGCAACCAGTCGCTGCTGAACCTGTCGAAGACGTCCTTCGAGATCCTCCAGGTCGCGATGAAGCGGCTCGGCGAGGGGCGCGGCCAGAGCCTCCTCGATGACGCCAACCTGACGATGAAGCTGATCTCGGCGACCGGGGAAGGGTTCCACCTCGAGGTGCAGGACATCGGCGTGGTCGAGCGGCCGCCGATGATCACGATCCCGTCGTACCGGGAGCGTTTCGCTCGCTAGCCGACCGTGGCGGCCTGCTTCTTCATTTGACCGAACGCGCGGTCGCGGTCCTGCTTCGCGAGTACGCGCTTGCGCAGGCGGAACGCCTTTGGGGTCACCTCGAGCAGCTCGTCGTCGGCGATGAACTC
>DASUSA010000307.1:0-5507 GCA_036375335.1 Candidatus Limnocylindria bacterium | reverse complement strand
GAGTTGCTCGAGCCTCGCGTGGTCGGCGCCGGACGGCCGCTGGCCGATGGCGACGCCGTGATCTTCTTCAACTTCCGCCCGGACCGAGCGCGCCAGCTGACCTGGGCCCTCGTGCAGCGCGACTTCGCCGGCTTCGCCCGTCCGCGCATCGTGCGAGACCTGACCTACGCGACGATGACCGACTATCAGGTCGATCTGCCGAATGTGCTGATCGCGTTCCCACCCGCCGCGGTCACGCCGATCGCCGAGGTCATCGCCGATGGCGGGTTGAAGCAGCTGCACATCGCGGAGACCGAGAAGTACGCGCACGTGACGTACTTCTTCAATGGCGGACGCGAGGAGCCGTTCCCGGGCGAGGATCGCGTGCTCGTGCCGTCGCCGAAGGTGCGCACGTACGACCAGGCGCCCGAGATGAGCGCGGCCAAGGTTGCCGCGAAGCTCGTCGAGGCGATCCGCTCCGGAACGTACGACTTCGCGATCGTGAACTTCGCGAACCCGGACATGGTCGGCCACACCGGCGTGTTCGACGCTGCGCTCCGCGCGATGGCCGCCACCGACGCGGCGGTCGGCGCGGTCGTGGACGCCGCGCTGACGAGCGGCGGCTGCGTCCTGCTCACCTCGGACCACGGGAACGTCGAGGAGATGCGCTTCCCCGACGGGGGCAGCAACACCCAGCACTCGACGAACGCGGTACCGGTCGCGTTCGTCTCGCGCGATCCCGAGCACTGGACGATGCACGACGGCGAGCTCTCCGACATCGCGCCGACGCTGCTCGGCCTCCTCGGGATCGACGTGCCCAAGCGCATGACCGGACGCTCGCTGCTCGAGCCACGATGAACGGCCGGGTCTCGCACGGCGCGTGGCTCGCGTACGCCGCCATCGGCGGGATCGTGGCCGCCCTCGCGCTCCTCAAGTGGGGGCAGGCGCTCGCGCTCGCCGGTCCGGTCCTCTACGGCGAGGGCGCCGTGGCGCATGCCGCGATCCTCACGCGGACGCTCGCCACCTACAGCGATGCCGGGGGGTCCGCGTTCACCGCCGCGAACTACCCGCCGCTGTACTTCCTCCTGGCGTCCGTCGGCGATCCGTTTGTGACAGGCCGCGTCCTGAGCGTGGTCGCGACGCTGGTCGTCGCGGGTCTGGTCGCCTGGCGCGCGCGGCTGGGCGGCCGGCTCGTGATGGCGGGGCTCGGGCTCGGGTGGCTCGCGCTGTCGCCGGTGGCGATCTGGGGACCCGCGGTGAAGCCGGATCTGGTCGCGCTCGCCCTCACGGTCGGGGCGGTGCTGGCACTCGAACGGCGCCGGCCGGGTCTCGCGGCGACGCTCTGCGTGCTCGCCAGCCTCACGAAACCGACCGCGCTCGTGCCGGCGATCGCGCTCCTGGGGTGGATCGCCTGGCGGGATCGCGCGCTGCTCCGCGGGTTCGTCCTGGCCGGCGTCGTCGCGCTCGTCGCGGCGGCGATCGCGCTCGTGCCATTCGGCTACGGCGACCTGTGGCGGCACGTGGTCACCTGGAACGAGCTGCCCTGGACGGCCGAGTCGGCGCTTCTGCTGCTGATCATCGGGGTCGTGGTGCTCGCGGCGCTCGTGGGTGCGGCCCTGGTCTCGCGCGGGTTCGCCGGCCCGATCGCGGCATATGCGGTCGCGGGCCTTGCCATCGTGGCACTCGGAGGCCGGGAGGGCGCGACGATCAATTACCTGTTGGATCTGGCTGCGGCCGGTTCGCTCGCGCTCGCGGCCGCGGCGCCGCGTCTGGCGCGGGCGCCGTTCTACCCGATCGTCGCGATCGCGAACCTCGTCCTCGCCGCGCTGCTGCTCGATCCGCTCGGCCTCGTGCCCGGGCGCTCGGCCACGACCGGGGCGTGGGGCGATCCCGCGCGCGCGGTGTCGGCCCGCGCAGACCTCGCGAGCGACGATCTCGTGCTCGCCGAGGACAGCGGCCTCCTCCTCGCGACCGGGCATCGTGTCGTCGCCGACGATCTCTTTCTCTGGAGCCGGCTCACTGCTCGCGGCGCGATCGATCCAAACCCGTTGCTCGCCGACGTGGAAGCCGCGCGGTTCACCGCGGTCGTCAGCGAGGTCGAGCTCGCGCAGCTCGGTGCGGCGCCGGCGTACGAGCGCTCGCGCTGGGATCCCGCGCTCGTCCGAGCGATCGATGCCCGGTACCGGCTGGTCTCGCGCTTGCCCGGCGGCCTATTCGTCTACCGGCCGCGCTGACCGCGTACACTTTTTCTCTCGATGGATCTGCTTCAGGTCTCGCAGCTGCTCATCGCGGTCGCCGTCGCGACGTCGATCCTCCTGCAGGCGCGGGGGACCGGCCTCTCGTCGACGTTCGGCGGCGAGTCGACGGCGTACCGTAGCCGGCGCGGCATCGAGCGAACCTTGTTCCGCCTGACGGTCGTGCTCGTCGCGGTGTTCATCATCATCTCGCTCGTCGGCGCGCGGACGACGTCGCCCGCCGCCTGAGCCATCCCGCCAGCGCATCCCGGCGTTGACCCGGCGCGACAAGCTCGCCGTCCTCGCGCTCGTCGGCCTTCTCGCGGTCACGAGCGTCGTCGCGGTCGCGACGGACCGCACCGATCTCCCGACCGATCCGGCCTTTGGCGGCACCTACGTCGAGGGCGTCGCCGGCGCTCCGTTGTACTTCGACCCGATCATCGCGGCGACGAATGTGGACCAGGACGTCTCGGGTCTGGTCTTCAGCGGCCTCACTCGCTTCGACCGCGACGGCACCATCGTGGCCGACCTCGCATCGAGCTTCGGGGTCGATCCGACCGGGAAGATCTGGACGTTCACCATTCGTGCGGATGCGAACTGGCAGGACGGCGCGCCGGTCACGGCCGACGACGTTTTGTACACCGTCGGTCTGCTGCAGGACGCCGCCTACACCGGACCGTTCGCGGACGCGTTCCGCGGCGTGACGGTCGAGGCCCTCGCACCGAAGATCGTGCGGTTCACGCTCCCCGACGTGTACGCGCCGTTCGCCGGCAGCACCACCGTGGCGCTGCTGCCGGCCCATCTGCTCGGCAGGGTGGCGTTCAGCGATCTCGCTCGGCAGCCGTTCAACATGCAGCCCATCGGTA
Source organism: Candidatus Limnocylindria bacterium (assembly GCA_036375335.1). GTDB lineage: Bacteria > Chloroflexota > Limnocylindria > P2-11E > P2-11E > UBA4735. The sequence goes on along the minus strand of DASUSA010000307.1, from coordinate 2,428 downwards.
CCGGCCCGTTCAAGGTGAGCGAGGTCGACTCCCGGCAGGTGACGCTCGTGCGTTCCGACGATTTCTACCGGACGAAGCCGGCCCGCTCGCGCGCGTACCTCGACAAGGTGGTCCTGCGCTTCTATCGCGATGGGAGCGAGGCGCTCGCGGCCCTCGCGCGTGGAGAGGTGGATGCCACCGGCGGGCTCTCGCCGCAGGATGCGAGCCGAGCGCGGACGCTCAAGTCGGTCGACCTGTTCAGCCTCCCGACCAACGACTTCACCGCGCTCTTCCTCAACGTGCGGCCCGCGAAGACCGTGTTCCGGGATCTCGCGGTCCGACGGGCGATCGCGACGGCTATCGACCGCGGCAAGGTCCTTCAGGCCGCGGTCGATGGGCGTGGTGCGGTGGCCGACGAGTTCGTTCCATCGACCTCGTGGTCGTTCGCGCGCGACATCCCGCGATATCCGTTCTCCGCGACGGACGCGAAGGCGCTGCTGGACGCCGCGGGCTGGATCGACCACGACGCCGATGGGATCCGCGACAAGGGCGGCGTCGCGCTGAAGTTCTCGATCTCGACGTCTGACGAGCCGCAGCGCGTCGCCGCCGCGCAGCGGATCGCCGAGGATCTCGGGACCGTCGGGATGCAGGTCGACGTGATCACCGTGCCGTTCGCCGAGCTGGTGGACCGCGTGGCCCGGCAGCGGGAATTCGACGCGCTGCTCGTCGGGATCACCGTTGGGAACGATCCCGACCCGTATCCATTCTTCCATTCGAGCCAGGTCAACGACCCGGGCGACGACTTCTCGGGATACTCGACGTTGGCGATGGATCGCCTGCTCGAGCAGGCCCGGCGGACCGTGGATCAGGCGAAGCGGCGCGACCTGTTCGCCCAGGTCTGGACCGCGCTCGCGACCGACGTGCCGGTCGTGTTCCTCTACTACACCGACTATCTCTACGCCCAGTCGCACACCCTGCAGGGCTTCCGCGTCGCGCCGGTCAACGATCCGCCGCAGCGTTTCTGGAACATCGAGGACTGGTACGTGAAGACGGTTGTCCGCCAGTAGCCCGCCGGTCCTAGAGACACGATTCCGGCGACCTGCGCATGTCGATCACATGGCGCAGGGCGAAGGGAAAGGGTGGGCGAAAGGCCGGAAGGCTTCGATCGATCCGCGGATCGCGAAGAACGCGGAGGCGCATCGCGGGAAGACCTACCAATCCCACGTCAACCCCGAACAGGACCGTCGTCGCAGAGGGCCGCTCGCCTCACTCGAATGGACGCCAACGCTCGCCTACGCCGTCGGACTGCTTGCGACGGACGGCTGTCAGACCGACGGTCGTCACCTCGCTTTCCCGAGTGCGGATCGCGAGCTCGTGGAGATCCTGCTCCGCTGTTTTGGCAAGACCAACAAGATCGCGACCGTCCGCACGAAGACGGGCGGCGTCGCGTATCGCACGCAGATCGGCGACGTGCGTCTGTGTCGTTGGCTGCTGGGCGTCGGCGTCACGCCGCACAAGAGCCTCACGCTCGGTCCATTGAACGTGCCCGACGAACTGATCCTCGAGTGCGCTCGCGGATTGCTGGACGGCGACGGCGACATCACGAACTTCACCCACGCCGCGACGAAGAAGGCATATCCCAACTATCGCTACGAGCGGATCGTCCTCGGTTTCAACTCGGCGAGCCGCGCGCATCTGGAGTGGCTGCGGACGAAGCTCGAGCCGCACGTGAACGCGCCGGGATGGCTGGGCATCACAGCGGCCACGAACGAGCGCCACGAGTACGTGACCCTGCGATATGGCAAGCGCGACGGTCTTCGATTCTTCCATTGCTGTATCGAGATCCCACTGTGCCGCGTCTGGAACGCAAATACCGCATCTGGCAGAACTACCTCGAGCGGCATCCTGACCGCGTTCGCACAGTACAATCGTGATCTCGCCGACGTAGCCGAATTGGCATAGGCGCCGTCTTCAGGAGGCGGTTCCCGCAAGGGAGTGCGGGTTCAAGTCCCGCCGTCGGCACAGACGACTGCGGTCCTCGCTACCATCCCTCACCGTGCCGAAGCGTGATCCCTCGAGCGTGTGGATCTCCGTCGACATGGAAGGCATCGGCGGTGTGGCGGCCTACAGCCATGTGATGATGAGCGGCGTCGAGTACGAGCGCGCGCGCACGTGGATGACCAAGGAAGTGAACGCCGCGATCGAGGGCGCCGCCTCGAACGGTGCGGCGCGGTTCTGCGTGAACGATTCGCATGGGAACATGCACAACCTGTACGCCGACGAGGTCGATCCGCGCGCCGAGCTGCTCGTCGGCACCGCGAAGCCGTGGTTCATGGGCCAGGGCATCGATGGCGGCTACGACACCTGCTTCCTGATCGGCTACCACGGCCGCGCGGGCCATCCCCGTGCGGTGCTCGACCACACGTACGCGAGCCGGGCGATCTACGAG
>DASUSA010000306.1:0-3440 GCA_036375335.1 Candidatus Limnocylindria bacterium | reverse complement strand
TCGCTTCCTGGAGCGCGGCGGGGCTGCCGCTCGCGTCGATCGCGATGTCCGCGCCGCGGCCGCCGGTCAACGCGCGGATCGCCGACTCGCCGCCCGGGGAGATCGCCGCTTCCGCGCCGCAGCGTTCGGCGAATGAGCGTCGGACCGCCGCCGGCTCGACCGCGACGACCCGCGCGCCGGACCGGCGCAGCAGCTGGGTCACGAGGAGTCCGACGACACCCTGCCCGAACACTGCGACCACTTCACCAAGACGCGGCTTGGCGTCGAGCACGACATTGATCGCGGTCTCGAGGTTGGCGAGGAACACGCCCTGCTCGGCCGTGGTGCCGTCTGGCAGTCGCCGAACGAGCGATCCGGCAATGACGTATTCGTCCTGGTGCGGATGCAGCGCGAAGACGAGATCGCCCTCGCGCAGGCCGTGCACCTCCGTGCCGAGCGCGACGACATGGCCGACGCTCGCGTAGCCGTACTTCAATGGAAAGCCGTACCCGCCGGCGAGGGTCGGGAGATCCAACGGGAGGTCGGCATCGACTTCGCCGCGGTACACGAGCAGCTCGGTCCCCTGCGAGATCGCGGACAGGACCGCCTGGATCCGCACCTCCAGAGGACCGGTCGGGGCCAGCACCTCGGTCCGAAGCTCCACCGACCGTGCGCGCGGGAACCACACCGCGGCAGCCACGCTCAGTCGATCCCGGCCGCGGGCTCTCCGTAGAAGACGATGTCGCCGCCGCAGGCGATGAACCCCGACCGCTCGAAGGTCAGTGCGTCGCGCAGCCGGTCGATGTGGAGGTCACCGATCGCCGCGATCCCTTCGCCGAGCACCTTCGGCGCGATGCAGACCGTCAGCCGATCGACCAGCCGCTCGCGCAAGGCCGCCGTGATGACCGCGCGACCGCCCTCGATCAGCAGGCTCCGGATCCCATCGACCCGCAGGCGGGCAAGCAGGGCGTGCAGGTCGACCCGGCCGTCTGCGTCCGCGCCGACGCGGAGGACCGTCGCGCCGCGCGCGCGGATGGCGGCGGCGCGCTCTTCGGACGCTCCGGACGTCGTCGCGATGATCGTTCGACCGTCCACCGTCCGGAGGAGGCTTGCGTCCAGCGGGATGCGGAGCGCGCTGTCGACCACGATCCGCAGCGGCTGATCGCCAGGTACGAGGCGGACGGTGAGCTTCGGGTCGTCCGCGAGGACGGTGCCGATCCCGACCAGCACTGCGTCGTGGGCGGCACGCAGCTCGTGCGCGAGGCGCAATGATGACTCGCCGCTCACCCAGCGCGCGTCGCCGGTGCGCGACGCGATGCGGCCGTCGATCGTCTGGGCGTAGTGCACCGTCACGAGCGGCCGGCCCGCTGGGATCCCGGCCGTGCCGAGCTCTCGCGGATCCGGCAGCCCGTCGAGCAGGTGGCCCATCCGTGCGGCCTTCGTCCGGAGATACGGCGTATTCACGTCGTTGGGGATCGTCTCGAGCGGAACGCGCTCGACCACCTGGACGCCGTGCATCTCGAGGCCGAGGATCTTCGCCGGATTGTTGGTGAGCAGACGCACCGCCTGAACGCCCAGCGTCTGCAGCACGGTCGCGGCGGCCGAGTAATCGCGCGCGTCGATCGGGAGGCCAAGCTCGACGTTCGCGTCCACGGTGTCGAGCCCGCGGTCCTGGAGGTCATAGGCGCGCACCTTGTCGAAGAGCCCGATCCCGCGGCCCTCATGGTCGAGGTACAGCAGCACGCCTCGGTCGGCGGCACCGATCATCGCCAGCGACGACCGGAGCTGCTCGCCGCAGTCGCAGCGGAGGGACCCGAGCACGTCGCCGGTCAGGCATTCGGAGTGAAGCCGGACCAGCACCGGTCCGCCGCCGTGTACGTCGCCGCGCGCGAGCGCGACCACCTCGGTCTCGTCGAACCGGAAGACGGTCAGCCGGAACTCGCCCCAGCGGGTCGGCAGGGTCGCGTCCGCCCGGGAGATATCGGCAGGGGAGTCGATCAGCACGTCATCCATCCAACCCGTAGGGTGCCATTTGTATGCCACGACCGATCGGTGCCGCCCGCCCTCCCTCGTGAACGGGCTGCCCGGCCGCATCATCATCCGCGGGCTCCGCTGTCGCGGGCACCAGGGGCCCACCCCTGCCGATCGGGAGCCGGCCCAGGACTATCTGGTCGACGTCGAGCTCTCGGTCGACGTCGCGGACGCTGCCCGCACGGATGACCTCGCCGCGGCCCTTGATATCGCAACGGTCGCGTCGCTCGTCCGGGACGAGGTCCTCCGGCGCCCTCGCGTGCTCCTCGAGCGCATGACCGCCGATGTCGCGCAGGCGCTGCTCGAACACTTTGATCAGGTCACCGCGGTCGTCGTGACGGTCGAGAAGCCCGAGCCGCGCGGCCTCGATGCGGCCGCTGAGGCGGTGGAGCTCACGATCTCGCGCGAGCCGGCCCAGCCACCCGAAGCAACGTCGTCACGGCGATCCCCGCCGCGAGGCCATGCATGACCATGAGCGACGCCACTGCGGGGACGGTCGCTCCGGGATCGCGGACGACCAGGAGCGCGACATCCGGGATCCACGAGAGCACGAGCGCGACCGCGGCGAGTCGCACGTAGACCCGGTCTGCATCGCGCACCAATCGCCGGGTCGCGGCAAACACGACGGCCGCGATGACGATGCCGCCTGCGGTGTATGGCGCGACGGTCCCTTGAAATGGCTCGAAGTCCGGCGACACTGCGAACGCCTCGCGAGCGAGCGACTCGACCGCGAGGTCGACCGGGATCGCGATGGCCAGGGCGATCGCGGTCGCGAGGACGATCCTCACGCCGAATCGATGAGCGCGTCCATCGCGGCGACGACCGCGGCGTGGACGTCGCCCGTTCCGGCTGACGCGATTGGCGCGCCGAACGCGATCCGCACGCGATGAGACCGATACGCCGGCAGCGCGAGCTGGAGCAGCGTCGCCACGCGTTGACGCTCCTTCACCGGTGCGCGACGCTTGGCGAGCGGGTGGTCGAACGCGGACCGCGATACGACCCCGCGGACTGCGGCCGGGACGACGAGCGTGCCGCGGGCCAGCCGAGCGAACAGCGCGATGCTCCGCGACCAGGTCGCGAGCGACGCGACGGCGGCATCGCGAGACAGGTCCGGGTCGGGCTCGAGCCCTCCGGCCGGGAAGAGCACGACGGCCTCGCCGCGCCGCAGCGCCATCACGATGCGCCGGATCGTCGAGAGCCGGCCGGAGCGGTCGTCGGACACGAACACGAAACGCCGGCTCGCGAGGCGGAGCGCGTGGAGGAACGGATAGTCGGCCGCGACGATCCAGGCGTCCTCGCGGCCGATCGCCGCCAGGATCGCGACGGCATCCGACAGTCCGGGATGGTTCGCCACGACGAGCAGCGGACCGTTCGTCGGGATGTGCTCGCGCCCTTCGGTGGCAAGCCCGCCGGTCGCGTCATCGACGATC
>DASUSA010000305.1:0-9875 GCA_036375335.1 Candidatus Limnocylindria bacterium | reverse complement strand
CTCTCCGTCGTGCGGTCGGCCGTTGGGCGTGCCCGAGAGGGCGGCAGCAGAGCTCGGCTTGTGCTTCTCGGCTTCGACCTCGCGCTTCTCGCGCTCCACGAGCTCCTCTGGCTCGAGCTCGGCGCCGATGAACTGATTGCGCGCGTCGCCGATCGCGCGGATGAGCTCGTCGAGCTTGAGCTGCGTGGCCTTCGCGTCGCGGTTCTGGGTGTTCTGAATAAGGAACACCATGAGGAACGTCACGATCGTGGTCCCGGTGTTGATGACGAGCTGCCACGTGTCAGAGAAGCCGAAGATCGGTCCGCTGACGACCCATACCAGGATGACCGCGGCGGCCACCGTGAACGCCCACGGTGTGCCCATCGCATCCGAGACCCGTGTCGCGACCCGCCCGAACCACGCCTTGAACGGCGAGACTTGCTGCACGGCCTCGTCGACCCGCTCCTCCGCCACCGCCGCGGACTCCGCTCGCTTGTCGACCTCTCGCTTGTCCACTTCCCGTTTCATCTGCCGACCAATGAAGCATGCGTCATGCCAGCGACAATGAACGATGTCGATGACCCGGTGCCCGCGCTGCCGCGCGGAGGACATCGCCCCCGATGCGCATCTCGCGCGGATCTTGCGAAACGGCGTTGACGTCCGGTCTTCATCTGCCGGAGCTGCTACCGACCGACGGAGCTCGAGTACCGCATGGCGTGCGAGACGACCGGCGCGATCGGCGACTCGCGATCGCACCGGTGCCCGGGACTGACGCCTAGACTTCGCACGTGACGAGCGTCCGGCCCGATCTCATGCTTCTGTGGCCCTCGTACACGCTGTTCCCGCTGGCCGGCCTCGCTGTGCTCGTCGGCGGGGTCGCCGGCCACGACGCCGGGATGACAAGCATCGGCGTCGGGCTTCTCGCGCTGAACGCGCTGACCGTCCTCAACTACGCGTACTTCACCGAGCTTCGCATCGAGGGCGACGAGCTCGTCTACCGGACCCTCTTCGGAACCCATCGGGAGAGCGTCGCGATTGGCTCGCTGCAGCGCGTGGACGCGAAGCGCTACCCGGGCGCGCATTCCGGCGTCTCGGCGCCGCACTTCGTCGCGCGCGGCCGGACGACGACGGTGAAGGTGAACACCAAGTCCTATCGCCTTCGCGACTTCGAGCAGCTCATCGCGACCCTCCGGATCGCGAACGCGCGATTCGAGCTCGATCCGTTCTGGTCGAAGGTCGCAAGCGGCGAGGACGTGACGAAAGAGGTCGCCCTCACGCCGCGTTCCCGGTGGTGAGCTAAGCCCCGACCCCGAGCTGGCGGTGCTCGATCGCGGTGCACCGGTCCCATACCACCCGAATGCCCATCGACTCGGCGCGCTGAGCCGCGTCCCGATTGCCGAGGCCGAGCTGGAACCACAATGCGCGCATGCCGCTGGCGAGCGCGTCGTCAACGACGTCGTCGAGGAACTCGCCCCGCCGGAAGACGTCGACGAAATCGATCTGCTCGGACGCGGGGATGTCGACAAGCCGGTCGTACGAGCGCTCGGCCTCGACCGTTGCGCCGCGCAGTTGCGGATTCACCGGGATGATCCGGTAGCCGTGGCGCCGTAGGTAAGCGGAAACGGAATTGCTTGGCCGGTCGGGCTTGGCGGAATAGCCGACTACCGCGATGGTCCGGGCGGACCGGAGAAGCGACCGCGCGAGGTCAGGCTCATTCATTTTCGCACGTCCGGCGCCTTACGAACAGTCTTGTTCACCGCTCGGGCCGCAGGATAATCGTGACGACATGCCACCCCGTGCACCCGTCGTCTGGACGACCACCGCGGTCCGCAGCGAGCGTTTCCGCCAGCGGATCGACGAACGCCATCGCGAGCTCTCCGTGCAGGCAAAGGCCCGCGGGCGAGGCTACCGGCGCTCGCGTGCCGCTGCCGGAAGCGATGAGGCGATCCGGCTGCGGGCCGACTTCCTTGCAGCGCTCGGCCGGCTGACCACGTTCGAGACGGCCAGCGTTCGGCTGGCGCGATGCCGGTACGCAGCGCAGCTCACGGTCCACGCCGACGATCTTTCACGCGACTACTTCGAGCTCTGGCAGCTCATCGCGCGGCGCGGCAGCGAGCAGGCCGACCTCGATGCCCGCGGCGGTGAGCGGCTCGACTATTTCGCGACGCAGTTGGGTCGGCTCGAGGGCCTGGCCGACGCGCTCATCCTGGCCGGCCGGAACGTGCGCCTGTTCCCGCTGCCGCCGATGCCCTGGATGGTCGTCAACTAGCGCGGGTGGGGCCTGGGGGACTCGAACCTCCGACCCGCTGCGTGTAAAGCAGCCGCTCTGACCGCTGAGCTAAGGCCCCGCATGAGGATATGGGGCGGGCAGCGGAACTTTCCGGCCGCCGCGCCGTTCCAGCGATATGGGCTATCGGCTCGCGCGCCTCGCCGTGCTCGTTCTGGTGGCGGCAGCGTGCGGCGACCTGGCGTCGGGGGTCGGCGCGCCGGGCACGCCGAGCGCGCAGCCGGTCGCATCGGCGACGGCGATCAGCGCGACGATCCAGCCGGTCACCCCGCCGCCGAGCGGCGCGCCGACCCCGACTGCGGTCAGCACCCCGGTGCCGACGGCGTCGCCGACGATCGCGCCCGCCGGATCCGGCGCGCTCACGCTCGCGCAGCTGAAGTACCGGGTCGTCGATCGATTCGGGCGACTCTGGTATTGCGACCCCGACTTCTATCCCGTCGCGCGCGCAGACCAGGACGCGCTCGCCGAGTCACGCTTCGCAGAGATCCAGAGTGACACCGCGACGTTCGGCGCGATCCTCGCGCACCTTGGCTACTCGGCGAGCAACGCCTACACCCACGCGCAGAAGCTCGCGATCTACACGGACTGGAAGATGCTCGGCGCACTCCGGCTCGATCCGGTGGGCGCTGCGTACCACTTCGCCGCGCGCTTCACCCCGGATCAGAAGACCGGATCGCTCGTCGACGGCACGGTCGACGGGCGCGGCCAGATCGCCGTTGCATCACAGACCCCGAGCGGACCACCCCCGTGTCCCATTTGCCTGGCCCGCGGCACGCGCATCGCGACGCCGAACGGTCCGCTCGCGGTCGAAGACCTGCGCGAAGGGATGGCCGTCTGGACCGCCGACCTCTCCGGCGCGCGGATCGCCGCCGTCGTGAGCCTGATCGGAAGCATGACCGCGCCGCCCGACCACACGGTCGTGCACCTCGCGCTCGCCGACGGGCGCGCCGTCTTCGCATCGCCCGGCCATCCGCTGGCCGACGGACGGGCCCTCGGTTCGATCATGCGAGGTGACGTGGTCGACGGGGCGGTGGTCGTGGGCGTCGACCGGGTGCCCTATGGGTCGGGCACGACCTTCGATCTGCTGCCCTCTGGCCCCACCGGGGTCTATTGGGCTGACGGAGTACCGCTTGCCAGCACGCTCGGGCGGTAGTGGGTTGGTCGCTCGCCCTCTTTTACAGTTGCGTCGCCGCTTCCGCTAGCCCCGTCTAAAGGAGTGCCCTCTGCGCATCCTGGCCATCGAGGACGATCGCGACATCCGTGAGATGTACGCGCGCATGCTCAAGGACGAGGGGCATGAGGCGGTCCTCGCGGCCGATGGCCTGGAGGGGCTTCAGCTGCTGGACCCCAAGCCGGACCTGGTCATCCTCGACCTGGCACTCCCCGGGATGGACGGCTACGAGGTCCTGCGGACGATGAAGGCCGACCCGAACACGCTCGACATCCCAGTCCTCGTCGTGTCGGCCAAGCGCTTCGACGTGCCGGCGCAGCGAGGGGCCGTCGTCGCCGCGTTGCAAAAGCCATTCGACCTTCCACTGCTGCCCGCGATGCTTTCGCTTCTCGGAGCTGATCGCCCGCCGAGCTAGCCCGCGACCCCGTGCGCTGCGACCGCGAGGGCCAGCAGCGCGGTGAAGAGCAGCAGCAGCGCCGCGATCACGTCGATGGCGCTCCAGGGTGGTCGTGGCAGCCGAAGGCGCGCGTCAATCGTCCAGTCCGCGACGCCGAGCTCCCCGCCGAAGAACGCGAAGAACGCCAGAGCGAACGCGATCGCCGGCAGCCCGAAGAGCAGGACGAGGCCGAACGCGGGTTCGAGGCGACCGAGCGGCGCGAGGGCCGCGACCATCGCGTCGAGCGGCTGGCCCGCGCCCACCACCTGCAGCGCGGCGGCGGTCCACAACGCGACCGCCGGCGCCGCAAGGAAGGGCACCGGGACGAGGAGCCACCGCGACGCCGCCCAGCGCACGTGCACGCACAGATGATGGGGCACGGCGCGTGCTTCGGCCGGAGCCATCAGCCGACCGCTCCCGAATAGCCACCTCGCCGAGCTCCTCGCGCGCGCCGCAGATGGGAGCGAGGGCAACAAGCAGCGCGCCTTGCGGCGCGCGGCGCGCCGGGCGCTCCTGTGGCCGATCGAGGCGGCGGACCTCGTGGCCGAAGGCCGGTCCCTCACCGAGCTCGTCGCGGTCGGTCCGTTCGTCGGCGGGCAGATCCACGAGTGGCTCCGCGAGCCGCCCGTCGTCCCCGACGTACCGCCGTCGCGCCGCGGCTTCATCAGCTACTGCGAGGCGAGAGCGGTCGTCTCGCAGCACCCCGAGTGGGAACAGGGCCTCCGCGGCGATCTGCAGATGCATACGACGTACACCGACGGCGGTGGGACGATCGCCGAGATGGTCGAGGCGGCCGAGCCGCTCGGCTATGAGTACATCGCCCTCACCGACCACTCGCAGCAACTCAAGATCGCCAAGGGCATGGACGAGGCGGGCTTCGCGGTCCAGGACCGCGAGATCGCGGCGACGAACGCCGCACTCGGCGTCGCCGGGAAGCGGCTTCGCGTGCTGCGCGGCATCGAGATGAATGTCTCGACCGAGGGGGCGGGGGATATGGACGAGCGGTTCCTCGCCGATCGCGACATCGTGCTCGGCGCATTCCACGGGCAGCTGCGGAAGACCGAGGACCAGACGGAGCGCTACCTCAAGGCGCTCGCGAACCACACCGTTGACGTGCACGCGCATCCGCGCGGCCGCATCTGGAATTTCCGGCTCGGCCTCACCGCCGACTGGCGGCGCGTTGTGGAACGCGCGACCGAGCTCGACAAGGCGCTGGAGATCGACGCGTATCCGGACCGCCAGGACCTCAACGTCGAGCTGCTCCGCATCGCCGCGGAGACCGGCTGTCGAATCTCCATCGGTACGGACGCGCACACCCCGGGCGAGCTGTTCGTCGTCTGGATCGGCGTGGGCGCCGCGATCATGGGCGGCCTCCGGCGCGAGCAGATCTTGAACTATCTGAGCGCCGATGAGCTGCGGGCCTGGGTGTCCCGCCGTCGCGCCCGCGCGTAACCGGTTCTGCGGGGCTGCATGACGCTTCGGTCATCGGTCGTTTCGGGTGCCCTGGCAATGCGGGCCACGAGGGCGCATCCTTAAGGTCGATTCGAGAGGAGACACCATGTCGCGACGTACCGGATCACGAGCCCGACTGAAAGCCGCGCGCCGCCGGGCGAAGAACCCCGACGTGAAGAAGAAAAAGCCGATCGACCGCAACGCGAGCCCGTCCTTCGCGCCCACTCCCGCCCGCTAGGCCCTCCGCCGTTCGCGCGGGCAACACTTTTACCTTCTGTTGACGGCAACGCGCACGTAACGTGCTGCCCGCCCTCCGGTGACCGGTCGACAAGTTCGTCGACCCATTCGCGTCGGAGGATGTATGCGGGTTCTGCTCGTGGTCAGCGTCTCGTTCGCGCTCGCGCTCTCCACCGTGGCGTTCATGCCACCCATGCGAGCGGCGGCGGCGGCCGGGACGTATTGGTTCCATGGCCAGCCGACCGACCAAGGCGACAAGGCGAACGGCCTTGCGACCGCATCGTTCAACTCCACGCCCCCGGCCGGGATGGTCCCGGTGACCCAGACGACGACCGGACTGTCGAATCAGGACTACGCCGCCAATCCCCTGACCTTGTACTGGCACGCACCCTACCCAGCGGGAACGCTCACCGGCCAGCTCGCGTTCGATTGGTGGTGGACGGCGCCAGCCGCCACCACCGTGTCGGTGACGGCGTTCGCCGACCCGGACTACGCCGCTAATACCGGGAAGATCATCGGCCGCGGCGTCGTGCAGCTCGCGCAGGCCGCGACGCCGACCGAGATGCATGGCTCGATCTTCGTCAACGGCACGATCCAGAGCGAGCTGCTGATCCAAGTAGCGGCGACGTCGCTCATCACCGGCAACGGGATCGAGGTGCTCTACGACTCGACGACCACACCCTCGAACTTCACCTTCGTCGCCGGTCCGCTCCCGGTGACGCCAACGGTGAGCTTCGATACGACGACGCCGTTCGCGTTCGCCCCGTCGACCACCGTGTCGGCCAGCTTCTTCGGGGCCGAGCCGCAGACGACGCTCGAGCGCCCGGTCGCCGGATCCCTGGCCGGACGCATCGATCCGAACCGGATCTTCATCGACTGGCCGCTGTCCTCGCGCACCGGTATCGGGCAGCTCTCCCGGTCGCTCGACGGCGGCGACTCGTTCCGCCTGCTGTATGACCGCACCTGCGCCGAGCGCAGCCGCCCGAACTGCCTGACCGAGGGCGGTGGCGACACTGAGGATGAGGTGAACCTCATCAATGGCGATCTGCTGTTCGCCGACCAGGAAGTGGTCGCGAACCAGGCGCTCGCGTCATCGACCGATCATGGCGACACGTTCCCGGCGCTGCGTCAGTTCGCCGTGTCGAACACCGGCACCGCGGTCGACCGGCAGTGGCTCGCCTGGTCCGACCCGAGCCTCGTCTCGGTCGCCGGGCAGCCGATCGAGGCGTTCTTCTCGTATCACGTTCCTGCCCTCGCGGTCCACGTCATGGCCATCACGACGGCGGGCACGCCCATCGTCCAGCCGGTCCCGCAGCTGCTCGACGTGAGCCAATCCGGCAATCTGCGCGTCGACAACACGACCGGCCCCGGTCGTGGCTGGATCTATCTCCCGTACCGGAACGGTGGCGGCTACCAGGTCGCCAGTGTCCGGGCGACGGCATACGCGGATCAGTCGGCGTGGAAGGCGAACCTGGTCTCGAGCGACCAGCCCGCGATCTTCCCGTGGCTCAACCTCGATGCGCACGGGAATGCGTACGCGGTCTGGGTCGCGAACGGCATCGTCTACCTCTCGGTCTCGCCGATCGACGACTCGCGCAACAACCCCGCGACCGGCCGCCCGGCCACGTACTGGACACCGCAGATCCGGGTCACCCCGTCGCAGGTCACAAGCGCGGTGTTCCCAGAGGTGACCGGGGGTGACGCCGGTCGCATCGCCATCGCGTACATGGGCAGCGAGGACTGCGTCGGCGTCTCGGACGGCTGCGCAAACGCGGCGCACTGGAACACCTATGTCTCCGTCCTCACCGACGCGCTCTCGATCACGCGCGGCGGCCCGACGACCATCCTCGCGGGCAAGGTCAACCACCGGATCGACCACCGCGGCCAGGTCTGCACGTCTGGGACTACCTGCAGCGGCGACCGTTCGCTCCTCGACATGATGGATCTCGGCTACGACCAGACCGGCCGCATCGGCATGGTGTTCATGGACAACAACAACGGCCTCGCGGCCGAGCCCCGCACGACCGTGGCGAAGGCCGGCCCGTTCACGCAGTTCGCGAAGGAGGTCGCCGGGCCGTCGCTCCTCGCGCCCACCCGAAAGACCCCGTCGTCGATCTCGGTCTCGATCCCGCAGAACGGCCGCACCGACCCGGCGGGCGACGCGACCTGGCCCAATGTGGCCGGCGCGGCGAACCTGGCGTCGCTCGACCTGCTCGGTGCGTCGGTGTCGGTCAGTGGGACCGACCTCGTCGCACGGATCCCCCTCAGCGACGCTACACGTGCGGGCATGGCCCGCGATCTGAGCGCCTACAACGCCGTGATCCAATCCACTCCGAAGGCCGATCGGCTGCAGTACGTCTTCCGATTCTCAACAGCCGAGGACGTGTTCCATCTCTCGATGGAATACAACTCCGACGGCACGGTCCGCTTCTTCGGCGGAAAGCTCGACGCGAACGACGCGCTGTCCAACGGCAGCTCAACGCTCGGAGCCGTCTACAACACCGATGCCAGCTATCCGGTCAGCGGCACGCTCGATGGCGGCGCGCTCACCTTGCGGGCGCCGCTCAGTGCGTTCGGCCTCGCGGTCGGATCGAGCATCACCGGGGCGGCGGCCTACTCGATGGCCGGCCCCGCTGAGTCGCTCGACGGGACGATCGTCCTGCCGACGCGAACGGTCGATGCGACCCCGCCGTTCGACGCGACCCTCGCCGCCCAGCCAGTCACAACCGGCCTGATCGACTGCACCGACCCCAACGTCCAAACGGCCGGCGGGTGGCACGTGCTGAAAGACCCCCAGGCCGGCGACGGCACCCTGTGCCGTGACGTCGGTACCAACAAGACCGGCGACACGATGAAGCTGCAGTTCGCAGGTACCGGCATCGACATCGTCCTCGCGAACGGACCGCGCGGAGGGATCCTCGGGTTCAGCGTCGACGGCGTGAAGCAGGAGATCAACGAGTACGCGATCTCGACATCCGGCTCGATCGACCAGAGCGGCAAGAAGGGCCTGACCTACAACGTCGTTGTCCACCGGGACGTCGCATCAGGCACCCACAACGTCGTGATCACGAACGACTCCACTGACAATCATCGCGACATGGTGTACGTCGACGGGTTCAAGGTCTATGGCGGCGACGTCGGCACCCCGGCGGGCCACTTCGTGCAGGAGACCGAGGGTCTCGTCCTGAGCACCGCGCTCGCGGGGGTCGACACCGTCAACGCGTTCGCCGTCGAGCCCGCGACGACGCTCATCGATGTCGTGATGGAGACGGTGGCCGGGACCACGGTCAGCATCAAGGACCCGGCGGGCAAGACCCTCGCGACGGCCACCGTGGATGACGGTGGAGTTCTCGATCTCCAGGCGTTGCCCGACGGCGCGGGTGCGTATGCCCTCGTCGTCCACGACGGCACCGCTGGCACCATCGCCTTCCAGGCCTGGGAGGTGCTCACCGAGGCGCGCTAGCCGGCTCGGGTCCTCATCGCTCGCAGGAACCGCGCTTCGCTCTCTGCCCACGTCGGCAGGGAGCGGGCGCGGACCTGTGCCCGGCGCCCCAGATCCCGGCGCAGGCGTTCGTCGGCGACGAGCTCGCGCAGCGCGGTCGCGAGGGGCGCCACCCGCCCCGGCGTGACCAGGACCGCAGCGCCGCCGGTGACCTCACGGATCCCGGGGATGTCGGAGCCCACGACGGGCAGACCGTGGGTGAGCGCCTCGATCACCACGATCGGGTAGCCCTCGCGGACGGAGGGCAACACGAAGATCGAGGCGGCAGCGTACCGGCGGCGCAACGCGGCGCGCCCAAGCGCGCCGCGGATGTGGACCCGCCGCCCAAGCCCGCCGGCGGCGATCGCCCGTCGCACGCGCGCGGCATACGCGACGTCAGGCGCATCGCCGACGAGATCGAGCGTGACCTCGGGCAGCCGCGCGACGGCCGCGACGAGCGTGTGGATCCCCTTGGCCGCCGTCCAGTTCGCGACGCAGAGGATCGTGCCATCGCGATTCGCGCGCTTGCGCTCCGCGCGCTCGCGCCCGGGCGAAACCACCACGATCCTGCGCCGGTCGATGCCACCCGCGACCAGCTCGTCAGCGAGAGCCCGGCTCACCGCGATCACACGATCCGCTCGACGCGCGAGCGCGATGGCGCCGTGCCGCATGTGCGCGAGCGCGATGATCTCGCAGCCGCGGGCGCGCAGGCCGGCGAGGTGCGGGATCGCGGCGGCGGCGGCGATCGTGTCGACGAGCACCACCACCGGCGGCCGCGGCGCGGACATCGCGATCGACGCGAGCGGCAGCCCCGCCGCGCTCCAGGAAGCGA
>DASUSA010000304.1:0-5741 GCA_036375335.1 Candidatus Limnocylindria bacterium | reverse complement strand
AGCCGAAGGGTGCCCTCCCGATCGAGATCGGTCACCCCTCCAGTGTGCGGCCGATACTCGAGCGGTGGCCATCAACCGGGTCGCGGTCATCGGTGCGGGCGCCGCCGGGCTCGCCAGCGCCCGATGGCTCATGGACGCCGGCCTCGAGCCGATGGTCTTCGAGCGCACCGCCGCCGTCGGCGGACTCTGGCGCCCCGATACCGGTCTCGCTTACCGCTCGCTGCGCACGAACACGTCGAAGCAGAAGACGGCGTTCTCTGATCTTGCGTTCGATGCGGCGCTGCCCGATCACCCGTACCGCGATCAGGTGCTCGCGTACCTCGAGCGCTATGCCGACGTAACCGGCGTCCGCGCGCGGATCCGCTTCGGCGCCGCCGTTCAGGCGGTGCGGCCCGCCGCTGACGGTTGGGACGTCGACGGAGACCGATTCGACGCCGTCGTCGTCGCGACCGGCTTGTTCGCGCGCGAGCTCGAGCCGCCGCTCCGCGACCGTCCGCGATTCCGCGGCACGATCCTGCACTCGCGCGATTACCGCGACCCCGCATCGTTCGCTGGACAGGACGTCGTCGTGGCCGGCCTCGGGTCGAGCGGCGCCGACATCGCGGTCGAACTCGCGGCGGTCGCTCGATCGGTGACCGTCGCCGTGCGCGACGTCCCGACCTTCACCCCGCGCCATCGCGGCGGACGCCCGTTCGATCACCGCTCGACCCGACTCGCCGGCATGCTCCCGGCGCGGATCTCGCGCTGGCGCGCGCGCCGCGTCCTGAAGGACGAGTACCACAAGCGCGGCCTTCGGCTCGGACGCGGGAACCGGAAGACCACGCCGAGCTCGGAGCTTCTCGACGAGCTCGGGCGCGGCCGCGTCACCATGCGCCCGGCGCTCGTCGGCCTGGACGAGGCGGGCGCGCTCTTCGCGGACGGGACGCGGGTCGATGCGGCCGCGGTCGTCCTCGCGACCGGCTATTCGCATGCCTTCCCGTTCCTGCCGGCGGGCATCCCCGCGACGTTCGATGGCAAGCTCGCGTTGTACCGGCTGGTGTTCCCTCCGGGCGTCCCGAAGCTCGCGTTCGTCGGCATGACCCGGGTCTCGGGGCCGGTGTTCCCCGTCGCCGAGCTGCAGGCGCGCTGGGTCGCCGCCGTCTTCACCGGTCACGCGTCGCTGCCGCCGGCGGACGCCATGCGTGCCGAGGCCGAAACGCGCATCAGGCGCGCGCGAGCGCTCGGGGACGATCAGATGCGCGTCGAGTTGCTCCCGTATCTCGATGACATCGCGTCGCGCATCGGTGCGAAGCCGTCGCTGCTGCGGCATCCGCGGTTGCTCGTCTCGCCGGTGAGCGCGCGGGATTATCGGACGTAAACTGCGCGAGCCGTGAACGCCAAAGAGCTCGCCGCGGAGCTCCGTCCCAAGGTCCGCGCCTCGATGCCCGATGTGCGCGCCGGGCTCGAGCGCCTCGCGCGCGTGCCATCGATGAGCGCGCCGGGCTACGAGGCCGCACCGGTCCGGGAGACCGCGAAACTGACCGCCGAGCTGTTCAGCGCCGCCGGCGTGCACGCCCGCGTCATCGAGAAGGACGGCGCGCATCCCGCGGTCGTCGGACGGATCGACGGTCCGGCCGGATCGCCGACGGTCCTCCTCTACGCGCACCACGACGTGCAGCCGCCAGGCCCGCGCGACCGCTGGAAGACCGATCCGTTCGCGCCGACCGAGCGCGACGGCCGGCTCTACGGTCGCGGCGTCGCGGACGACAAGGCCGGCATCGCGGCGCACCTGGCCGCGCTGCGCGCGTACGGCGGGAAGCCGCCTTGCGGAGTCGCGCTGTTCATCGAAGGTGAGGAGGAATCGGGCTCCGCGCACCTGATGGATTTCCTGAAGGCCGAGATGGACACGCTCGTATGCGACGCAGTCATCATCGCCGACTCCGCGAACTGGCGGATCGGCCAACCGGCGATCACGACGACCCTTCGAGGCAACGCGCTCGTCACGGTCGAGGTGCGGGTGAGCGATCACGCCGTGCACAGCGGCGGATTCGGGGGCGCCGTGCCCGACGCGCTCATGGCGATGTCCAGGCTGCTCGCGTCGCTCCATGACGACCTCGGTCGGGTCGCCGTGGCTGGACTCAAGACGGGCGACGCCGACCCGTTGGACCTCAAGGAGGACGAGCTGCGACAGTGGGTCGGGACGCGGCCGACGGTGAAGCTCATCGGCGATGGATCGATCACGTCCCGCCTGTGGCGCAAGCCGACGGTCTCGATCATCGGACTCGACGCGACGTCGGTGAAGGAATCGTCCAACACGCTTTGGCCGGTCGCGACCGCGCAGCTGTCGATGCGCGTGCCACCCGGTCAGGACGCGAAAGCCGCCCAGGACGCGCTCGTGAAGCACCTCGAGTCGCACGCGCCGTGGGGCGCCGAGTTGAAAATCAAGCGCGGCTCGACGGGCGAGGCGTTCACGGGCACAACCAGCGGGCCCGCGTATGCCGCACTAAAGGACGCGCTCGGGGCGGCCTGGGGCCGGCCGGCCATCGACATCGGCCAGGGCGGCAGCATCCCGTTCCTGTTCGATTTCGCGCGCACGTTCCCGGGCGCAGCGCTCCTGGTCACCGGTGTCGAGGATCCCGAATCCAACGCGCACTCGGAGAACGAGAGCCTGCATCTGGCGGAGTTCGAGAACGTCTGCGTCGCCGAGGCCACCTTCCTCGGACTATTTGGAGCGACAGGGCGGGGCTGATGCTCCGCAGCATCCTCTTGCTCCGCTGCCCACGCTGCCGTCAGGGCGAGCTGTTCAGAGGCCTGCTCGATATGCCCGAGCGTTGCCCGGTGTGCGGCTTGGTCTACGAACGCGAGCACGGCTATTTCGTGGGTGCCATGGCGATCAGCTACGGCCTCGCCGTCGCGCTCGTTGGGCTGCTGTTCTTCGCCGTTCTCGCGCTCACCCATTGGTCGCTGGAGTGGGTGCTGCTCGTCTCGGGGGTGGCGTTCCTGCCGCTCGCGCCCCTTTGCCTGCGATATTCGCGGGCTCTGTGGATGAACCTCGATCGCCGGATCGACCCCGACTGAATGTGCTCGGCCGGGACCGGTCAAACCGGTCCCGACCGAGCGATCTCCCAACTAGGCGGTGCGCTCCTCGACCTTGCCGCCCTCGATGGTCCCGCGCCACGCCCCGGTCTCGGTGCGGCGCGACTCGATGAACTTCTTGAACCGATCGAGCGAGCTTTTGACCTGACGGTCCGCGAAGCCGAGCGCGTCGCCGGTCTTCTCGACGGCGCCCTTCGGCTCGTACTCGAGCATCAAGTCCACGACCGCGCCCTTCTCACCGGTCCGGAACGTCACGGTGCCGGCGTTCTTCGCGCCGGTGGTGCTGCGCCACGAGATGATCTCGTCGGGACGCTGCTCGAAGATCTCGGCGTCCCACTCCTCGAGTTTGCCGCCGACCGTCGCCTTCCAGTGGAGGCGCTTGTCGTCGAGCTGCTGGACCTGTTCGACGCCGTCCATGAATCGCGGGAAGTCCTCGAATTGGGTCCATTGGTCGTACGCGGTGCGTACCGGCACCGCGACGTCAATGCTTTTCTTGATACTCGCCATGTTGGGCCCTCCATCGTCTGATTCTCGCTACGGAGCGAAGCACGGCCGGTGCCACCCGGGATCCATATGTACCGGGCATGACACGTGCGGCCACTCGATCGCATGATGTTTCGCGATCGCGCCGAGGCCGGACGGGCCCTCGGTCGTCGGCTGCGGGAACAGCCGCTCGAGGATCCGGTCGTCCTCGGCCTGCCCCGCGGGGGCGTGGTCGTCGCGGCCGCGGTCGCCGATGCGTTGCACGCTCCGCTCGACGTGCTGGTCGTGCGAAAGCTCGGTGTTCCGTGGCAGCCGGAGCTCGCGTTCGGCGCGGTGGCGCCGGGGATCGTGGCGCTGCGCGACGATGTCGTCGCGGCGGCGGGCATCACCAGGACGCAGATCGATGACGCGGCGACGCGTGAGTCCGCCAAGCTGGCCGAGCTTGCCGAGCGATATCGCGACGGCAGCGCACCGGTGACCGTGCGCGGTCGTACCGCCGTGATCGTCGACGACGGTCTTGCGACAGGCGCCACGGCGACCGCGGCGGCGCGCTCGGTCCGACGCCAAGACCCCGCAGGCATCGTGGTCGCCGTTCCGGTCTGCGCCGCGGAAACGGCGAACGAGCTTCGGCAAGAGGTCGACCTGGTCATCTGCCTGGGCGAGCACGACCGCTTTCGCGCGGTCGGCATGTACTACGAGGACTTCGCAGCGATATCGGACGATGAGGTGCGCGGGCTGATCGCTCGGAAGCCCTAACGTTCGAGCATCGACGCCATCCGATCACGACGCCTCGATCTGGTCTCACTGCCACCCGCGCTGCTCGACGCGCTGATCGCCAAGGATCGCGAAGCCGCGAGGCGGCTCGCCGACTTCGCGATCCCGGATGAGTTCCCGGGCGAGGCGCTGGGCCTCGTCCGATTCCGTCGCGACCAGATCGCCGAGCGTGCCGATTGGCTGCCGTGGTCGCTGCGCGCGATCGTGCTCCGCGAGCCCGAGCGGACGATGGTCGGTTACGCGAACTTCCATGGACCGCCGGGCGTGAACGACCTCGCGCGGCCTGGCGCGGCCGAGACCGGCTACACGGTGTTTCACGCGTATCGCGGACGTGGCTTCGCCACCGAGACCGCCGAGGCGATGATGGACTGGGCCGAGCGCGAGCACGGCGTGCGCGAGTTCATCTCCGGCGTGACCCCGGACAACGCGCCGTCACTTCGCGTGAACGACAAGCTCGGATTCGTCCGGACCGGCGATGTCGTTGACGGCGAGATCATCTTCGAGCTCCGCCGCCCGTGACCGGCTGGCGTCAGCTCCTGCTCCCGGACATCGCGCCGCTGCGCGAGTCCCGCTCGTTCCGCCTGCTGTGGATCGGCCAACTCATCTCGCTGAGCGGGAGCCAGCTCCGATTGGTCGCGCTGCCGTACCAGATTTTCCTCCTGACCGGCTCGTCGTTCGCCGTCGGCCTGATCGGCGTGTTCCAGGCGGTGCCGCTGCTCGTGCTGTCGTTGTTCGGCGGCGTGATCGCCGACGCCGTGGACCGCCGGCGGCTCCTGCTCATCACGCAGGTCGGGCTGGCCGCGGTGTCACTCGCGCTCGCGGTCGCGACGGGGGCCGGTGCCGCCACCGTGCCGCTGCTGTACGTGCTCACGGCCGTCGGCGCGTGCTTCTCGGCCCTGGACAACCCGACGCGGGCATCGCTCGCGCCGACGCTCGTGGAGCGGCGGCTCATCAGAGCCGCGATGGCGCTGAACCAGACCATCTTCCAGTTCGCCCTGGTGTTTGGCTCGGCGCTCGCGGGCATCATCATCGCGCGGTTCGGGCTCGCCGGGGCGTACTGGCTCGACGTGACCTCGTTCGCCGCCGCGTTCATCGCCGTCTGGATGCTCCGCACGCCGCCGCGGGTCGCGGCCCCACGGCAGCCCGTATGGCACGCGCTCGTCGAGGGCGTTCGCTACCTCGGGGTCACGCGGATCCTGCTCGCGACGATGTCACTCGACTTCCTCGCCACATTCTTCGGGTCACCCCGAGCGCTGTTCCCGTACTACGCGGACCGCGTGTTCCACGTCGGGCCTGACGGCCTCGGGCTGCTCTACGCGTCGATGGGCGCCGGCGCCCTCGTTGCCGCGGTCGCGTCCGGCTGGACCGCCCGCGTGAAGCGGCAGGGCCTGACCGTGCTCATCGCCGTC
>DASUSA010000303.1:0-4718 GCA_036375335.1 Candidatus Limnocylindria bacterium | reverse complement strand
ATGACCGACGCCCAACGCACGTACTCGCAGTCGTGGAAGGCGGGGACCTAGATGACCCTGAGCTTCATGCGCGCGGACAAGGTCCTGTTCTCGAGCGAGTCCGTCACCGAGGGCCATCCCGACAAGCTCTGCGACCAGGTATCCGACGCCGTGCTCGACGCGCTGCTGGCGAAGGACCCCATGGCGCGCGTCGCCTGTGAGACCGCGACGACGACGGGCACCGTGCTCGTTGCCGGCGAGATCACGACCACCGCGTATGCCGACGTCATCGGGATCGTGCGCGAGGTGGTACGGGGTATCGGCTACACGAACGCGCACTACGGCTTCGACTGGGAGACCTGCGGCGTCCTCACCGCGATCAAGCCGCAGTCGCCGGATATCGCCCAGGGCGTGGACCACGCCGGCGACGATCGTGCCGAGCTCGGCGCGGGCGACCAGGGAATGATGTTCGGCTTCGCGATCGACGAGACTCCCGAGCTCATGCCGCTCCCGATCACACTCGCGCACGCGGTCGCGCACCAGCTCGCGAAGAGCCGCAAGTCCGGTGAGTTGAGGTACCTGCGGCCCGACGGCAAGAGCCAGATCACCGTCGAGTACCACAAGGGCCAGCCGAAACGCGTGCACACGGTCGTCGTCGCGACCCAGCATGACGACGATGTGGACGTCGAGCAGATCCGCCGCGACGTCAAGGATGTGGTCGTGCGGGCCGCGATCCCGGCACCTCTGCTGGACAGTGAGACGCGGTATGTGATCAACGGGACCGGCAAGTTCGTCATCGGCGGCCCGATGGGCGACGCCGGTCTCACCGGCCGCAAGATCATCGTCGACACGTATGGCGGCTTCGCGCCGCACGGCGGCGGCGCGTTCAGCGGCAAGGATCCGACCAAGGTCGACCGCTCCGGCGCGTACGCGGCGCGCTACGTCGCCAAGAACATCGTCGCCGCGAAGCTCGCCCGGCGCTGCCAGATCCAGATCGCCTACGTGATCGGCGTCGCGAAGCCCGTGTCATTGAACGTCGAGACGTTCGGCACCGGGACGGTCGACGACGAAGTGATCCGCCGGCTCATCGACGAGCATTTCGACTTCCGCCCGCAGCAGATCATCGAGCGATTCGATCTGCGCCGCCCGATCTACCGGCAGACCGCCGCGTACGGCCACTTCGGCCGTCCGGACCTCGACCTCCCCTGGGAGAAGACCGATCTCGCCGAGACCTTCGCCCGCAGCGCCGGGAGCCGCACAGCCGCCCTCTAGGCAATTGGCCCCTCGCTTGCACAGATGGCCGTGAGACCTCGACAGGAGGGCATTGCCATGGCTCGCGAAGTTGTCGTGCGCCCGACGGGAACGTCATGGGGCGCGGTCCTCGATGGATGGCTCGCGACGGTGGGTGTCGCGGCGATCCTCACCCCGATCATCGGCCTCATGCTCGCGAACTGGTACCCGGCGGGCGGGTACGCATCGACGGTGCCGATCCTCGTCGCGGTCGGCGTCGCGTATCTCATCGGTGGCTACGTCGCCGGACGGATGGCGGGATACCAAACCAGCTGGCACGGGATGAGGGTCGCGTTCTTCGGTCTGTTCATCGTCCTCGCGTTACTCGTCGTCGACGTCGCGCTCGCGATGGGCGTCTTCGGCACCTCCGCACGGCTCGTGCAGCTCATGCCGCAGGTGCTCGGGGTCGCGCTCTACGGGTCGGCTGAGACCTTCGCGTTCGGGGGCGCGCTCGCTCTGCTCATCGCCGTCTTCGCCGGGTGGCTCGGTGGCCTGCTCGCTCCAAGCCGGATCGGCACGACCGTGCCGAGCGCCGCGGTGCCGGAACCTGAGCCCGTCGCCGTCGAGGAGCGCACGGTCACCACGACCGAGGTCCAGCGGCCGCGCGAGCGCTTCCGGCTCCTGCCGAGCGCCGGCCGAAAGGGCGGCGAACGGGTCGCTGACGCCGAACCGGTCGGGCCGGTCGTCGAGCCGGTCGACGAGGTCGAGCACACCTAGTCGTTCCAGCCCGCGGAACCCTGAACCGGGCGGTCAGGCCGGACGTATCCTCCTGCAGACCTGAGGGAAGGTCTGGGGGGTGAGCGCATGGCCCGCACGATCTCGCGCACGATCGCGATCTTCGCCGTCTTGGCGATCGTTCTCGCGGCGTGCACCGGCACGACATCCGGCGGGCCATCCGGCTCAGCCGCCACCGGCGCGAAGGCCGTCTACGGCGGCAGCGTCACGTTCGCGATGAACTCGGATATCAGCAACATGGATCCGATGCTGTCCGGGCTCTTCGTCGATCGCCATCTCATGTACGCGATGTACGACTCGCTCGTCCGAGTCACTCCGAAGGGCGACATCATCCCGTGGCTTGCCTCCAAGTGGTCGGTCTCGGCCGACGGCAAGTCGTACACCTTCAACCTGCGGACGGACGTGAAGTACCACGACGGCACGCAGTTCGACGCCGCGTCGGCGAAGTGGAACCTCGACCGCTACCGCCTCACGAAGGAGTCGCTGCGGCTCGGTGAGCTCGCTCCGGTCGACACCGTGACGGTCGTCGACCCGTACACCCTGAAGGTCGACCTCAAGACCCCGTCGGCGCCGTTCCTATCGGTCCTCGTCGACCGCTCGGGAATGATGCTGTCGCAAAAGACCGTGGAGGCCGGCGGCGCCGACTTCACCCGCAAGGCGTTCAACGCCGGCAGCGGCCCGTTCATCCTCACCGAGGCCGTGAAGGACGATCACTACACGTTCAAGAAGAACCCGACCTGGTGGGGCACCGCCGCGAACGGCGACAAGCTCCCGTATCTCGACCAGGTCATCATCAAGCCGATCACCGACGGTGACGTCCGGCTCACGAACGTCCGGACCGGCCAGGTCCAGGCGACCAACGCGGTCACCGGCAAGGACGTCCCGACCGTCAAGGCGGACAACACCCTCGTCTACCAGGAGATCGCCGGCATCGGGTACAACAGCCTGGTCCCGAACCGCGCGCCCGGCTTCATCTTCAACGACGCGCGCTACATCCAGGCCGTGAACTACGCGATGGACCGCGATGAGCTCCTCAACAAGGGCCCGGCCCAGGGCGTGGGCGTCGTCGCCTACGGTCCGTACGCCCCATCGCACTTCGCGTACGACCCGAACTTCAAGCCGTTCGCGAAGCCGGACATTGCCAAGGCGAAGTCACTCGTCGCGGCGGTGGGCAAGGGCAACCTGACATTCGAGCTTCTTGTGTCGTCGGGTGACGCCGCGACGCTCCAGTTCGCGCAGCTCCTCCAGTCAGAGCTCGCGAAGGCGGACATCACGATGAACATCAAGACGATGCTGTTCAACGACATCGTCACCCTGCAGCAGAAGCACCAGCATCTCGGCATGACCCTCGTCGGCTGGAGCGGTCGCATCGACCCGGACGGCAACACCTACGACTTCAACTACACCGGCCGTCCGAACAACGACTCCGCGTACACGAACAAGCAGGTCGACACGCTGCTCGACCAGACCCGCACCGCGACGGACAACGCCAAGCGGAAGGACCTCTTCCTCCAGGCGCAGCAGATCTTCGTCGTGGACGACCCGTCGCGGATCTTCTACAGCTTCAACGCGGCGCAGCTGCTGACCGCGAAGAACGTCCAGGGGTTCCAGGACTTCCCGGACCAGCTGCCGCGCTTCGAGACCGTCTGGGTGCAGAAGTAACGTCGATCGCGCATTGAGGTAAGGAGGCGGCGGAGTGAGCAGATACATCCTCCGCCGCCTCCTGCTCATGATCCCGGTGGCCCTGCTGGTCACCGTCGGCATCTTCGTCATCATCCGCATCGCGCCGGGCGATCCGGTCCTCACATACTCCGGCGAGGATCCGGATCCCGCGACCATCGCGACGGTCCGCGCGGAGCTCGGCCTCGACCAGCCGCTGCCGGTCCAGTACGCCGCCTGGCTCTCCCGGGCGCTGCAGGGCGACCTCGGCCGCTCGTTCCAGACCCACCAGCGGGTGCTCGACGCGATCGTCGAGCGGCTGCCGGTCACGTTCGAGCTGGGCGCGGCGGCCATCCTCATCTCGGTGAGCCTCGCGCTCGTCATCGGCACGATCTCGGCGATCAAGCGCAATTCGGCGGTGGACCTGTTGACGACGAGCATCACCCTCGCCGGGGTGTCGTTCCCGAACTTCTACCTCGGTCTCTTGCTCATCCTGCTGTTCGCGTACGTCATCCCCGGGCACATCTTCCCGCCCGGCGGCTGGACCGCGTTCTCGACCGATCCGGGTGATAACCTCCGCCGACTGATCCTGCCCGCGATCACGATCGCGACCGCGAGCCTCGCGGTGAACCTGCGGCAGGTTCGCTCGAGCCTGCTCGACGTATTCGGGATGGACTACATGCGCACCGCGCGCGCGAAGGGCCTGCGCGAGCGTGCGGTCGTGACGCGCCACGCCCTGAAGAACGCGCTCATCCCGGTGGTCACGATCATCGGCATCCAGGTCGGCGCGATCATCGAAGGCGCGATCATCACCGAGACGATCTTCTTCATCCCCGGCATCGGCCGACTCGCGGTGCAGGCGATCCCGTCGCAGGACTACCCGGTGGTGCAGGGCGTCGTGCTCGTTGCGGCGCTCTCGTACATGGTCAGCACGCTTGCGGTCGACGTCCTGTACGCGTACCTCGACCCGCGAATCTCATTCGGTGGTGCTGACGCGTGAGCGGCGCCGCGCTGCCCGTCACGATGCCACTCCGCGAGCACAGCCGAGCCTCGTC
>DASUSA010000302.1:0-2340 GCA_036375335.1 Candidatus Limnocylindria bacterium | reverse complement strand
CGAGCTCGGATATGCGCTGCTGCACGCGTTCGGTGCGGCCTTCGACAATCCCGATCTGATCGTCGCCTGCGTCATCGGGGATGGAGAGGCCGAGACCGGAGCGCTCGCCGCGTCCTGGCACTCGAACAAGTTCCTCGATCCGGTGCACGACGGCGCGGTCCTTCCGGTCCTCCACTTGAACGGCTACAAGATCGCGAACCCGACGGTGCTCGCGCGGATGCCGGAGCGAGAGCTGCGCGCGCTCCTCGAGGGCTATGGCCACGCGCCGATCTTCGTGGAGGGCGACGAGCCGGCGGTCATGCACCAGCTGATGGCCGCGGCGCTCGATCGGGCCGTCAGCGAGATCCGACAGATCCGGGACGCGGCCCGCAGCCTCGGACACCACAGCCGGCGGCCCTGGCCAGCGATCGTCCTGCGCACCCCGAAGGGGTGGACCGGGCCGAAGTTTGTCGACGGCTTGCCGGTCGAGGGCACCTGGCGATCGCACCAGGTGCCGATCGACGCTGCCCGAACGAACGACGAGCACCGTTCACAGCTCGATCGATGGATGCGCTCGTACCGGCCGGAGGAGCTGTTCGACGAGAACGGCACGCTGGTCGCCGAGCTCGCGGCCCTGCCGCCGACCGGCGAACGCCGGATGGGCGCCAACCCGAGAGCCAACGGTGGCGCGCGGCTGCGGGACCTGGATCTGCCCGATTACCGCGACTACGCCGTCGCCGTACCCGCGCCGGGAGCGACGTCCGCCGAGCCGACGCGGGTGCTCGGCGCGTTCCTCCGCGACGTGATCGCGCGCAACCAGGATCGATTCCGGCTCCTCGGGCCGGACGAGACGGCCTCGAACCGCCTGAATCCAGTCTTCGACGTGACCGACCGGGTCTTCGCCGACCCAATCCTCCCGACCGACGAGCACCTTGCGCCGCATGGGCGCGTCATGGAGGTGCTCTCGGAGCACGTCATCGAGGGCTGGCTCGAGGGCTACCTCCTGACAGGCCGCCACGGCCTGTTCAACTGCTACGAGGCGTTCATCCACATCGTCGATTCGATGTTCAACCAGCACGCCAAGTGGCTGAAGGTCACCCGCGCGCTCCCGTGGCGCCGTCCGATCGCGTCGCTCAACTACCTGCTGTCCTCGCACGTCTGGCGGCAGGATCACAACGGCTTCTCGCATCAGGATCCTGGGTTCATCGACCACGTGGTCAACAAAAAGGCAGAGGTGATCCGCGTCTACCTTCCGCCCGATGCGAACACCCTGCTCTCGGTGGCGGACCACTGCCTTCGGAGCCGCAGCTACGTGAATGTGATCGTGGCGGGGAAGCAGCTGGAGCCGAGCTGG
This sequence comes from Candidatus Limnocylindria bacterium, assembly GCA_036375335.1. Lineage (GTDB taxonomy): Bacteria > Chloroflexota > Limnocylindria > P2-11E > P2-11E > UBA4735. The sequence goes on along the minus strand of DASUSA010000302.1, from coordinate 1,007 downwards.
CTGTCGATTGACCAGGCGATGGCCCACTGCGCACGAGGCATCGGCATCTGGGAGTGGGCCAGCACCGACAACGGTCAGCGGCCCGATGTCGTCCTTGCCTGCTGTGGCGATGTGCCGACGCTCGAGACCCTCGGGGCCGCCGACCTTTTGAGGCGACACCTCCCCGATGTCCGCGTCCGGGTCGTGAACGTGGTCGACCTCATGCGCCTGCAGCCGGACTCCGAGCACCCGCATGGCCTGCGCGATCGCGACTTCGACGCGCTCTTTACGACCGATCGGCCGGTCATCTTCGCGTACCACGGCTATCCCTGGCTGATCCATCGCCTCGCGTACCGCCGCACGAACCATGAGAACCTGCATGTCCGCGGGTACAAAGAGGAAGGTACGACGACGACCCCGTTCGACATGGTCATGCTGAACGACCTCGACCGGTACCACTTGGTCATGGACGTCATCGATCGGGTCCCGGGTCTACGTGAGCGGGCGGGCGAGGTGCGTCAGCTGATGCAGGACCGGCGCCTCGCGTGCCGGGCCTATACCCGCGAACACGGTGAGGACGCGCCGGAGATCACGCAGTGGGCGTGGGCGCCCCGAGGCTGACCGCGCGCGACGAGCCCTTGAACGGCTCGAACCACAACGTCGCCGCGGCCGCGATGCCAAGCGCCGCAGCCCACTCCAGCGGATCGAGCGGCGCGACCTCGAAGAACCGGGCGAGCAGGGGGACCTGCAGCGCCGCGACGAGCGACAGAGCCGCGCCGCCGATCACGAGTGGCAGCGCGCGATTGCCCGCTGTCGAGGCGCGCCAGAACGCCCGTGCCGGCGACCGCGTGACGAGCACCAGCAGGAGCTGACCGCAGAGCAGCGCGGTGAGCGCGAGGGCCCGGGCATGCTCGATGGCGGAGCCGCGCCACAGGTCGCCAAGGTAGAGGGCCAGCACCGCGATCGTGAGCGTGATGCCGAGCATGACCGGGCGGCGGAGCTCGGAGAGCGTGATGAGCTCGGCGGCG